>JAJYVB010000296.1 GCA_021792265.1 Deltaproteobacteria bacterium
CGCGGTTGATACGCCTATGCGCGAAACTCACCGGTCGAGCCTGTCAGCGGGAAGCAATGCCTTTCAGGCCTTCCTTGACCGCCCTCCGGTAGGTCTCCATCAAATCCGGCCCAGCCAGCGAGGCACTGTGCCGCCGTAGTACCTCATTGACCTTGCGCCGCCCCGGATACACGCCTTGGGTCACCATGGCGCAAACCACTTCGGCGACCTTGTCGCGATCGACCTGGACGCGCGCCGCAGTGGCACGCCGGCACGCATCGGCATGCTTGCGCCGGATCGCTGCGCACTCGTCCGGAAACCAGTACTTGATGCAGGACCGCGTCAGGCCGACTTCCTTGGCCAATTCGGCCAGGGAACGCGTATCGGCCGGATCGTTGGCGGCGCCGGCGATCGCCTTGCCCAGCCGTCGTCGGTCGGCGGCATCGAGCCGCGGCCGCGCCGCCCGGCCGCGAACCTTGGCCGGCAGTCTCCGCGACATCTGCGCCGGACGCGCCGGGCCTGGCAGAAACATGGCCGCCGGCCGAATCCCCAGCCCGTAGCCGATCGCCAAGATCTGGGGCAGCGTCGGCCGCTCGCCTTGTGCCAGCCATCGCTTTGTCGCCCAGCGCGGCAGACCAATCCCCTCGCAGAACCGGGCCTGATTGCCACCCGTGTGCTCGGCGATGGCTGCCGTCAGGAAGCCAATGAAATGCCGGCGATCGGCGATACCGTCCAGTTCCGGCAGACGCGCGATCAGATCGGCCAGGGATTCTGCCACCCACACCGCCATCGCCGTCGCCGGCGGATGTTCCGCCGGAGGTCCCAGGTCCGCCAGCGACGCTCCGCAATGGGCGCAATGTGCGAGATCCGGATAGGTCGGCACGAACGGTTCCGGCCTCCCGCAATGCCCGCACACCTCGACCATCGGCCGGCGGTGCCGGTGACAGACGCGATAGAGATCCAGCGACCATACGAGCGGCCGCGTCGCGTCGGATCCGGCCCGGACCATTTCCGCCACGCACTCGGGGCACCAGCACGGCTTCCTGACCAGGAGGCCTGCGCCGTTGTGGGGCAGCAGGTCTGCCAACGGCAGCAACGTCAGGTGCCGGAGCGTCGAGACCGTGGTTAACTCGGTCATCAACGCCGCGAAGACCCTGGCGTGCGGCCCGATACCGTCTATGGTCCGAAGGTAGTTGGTGTAGCGCGCCACGAAGCGGAGCCGCTCCGGGTCGTCGGCGGCTTTGACCAACTCCTCGCGGATCAGGCTGCGCGGATTGACCGCATGGGCGCGGGCCAGGCGAACCAGATAGGAAGTCATCCCCTCGACCCGTTCGCTGCCGAGTTCTGCCGGCGGCAGCGCATAGAGCCGGCTGCGGGGCGGCTGCTCCGGCATTGCCAAATCGAGCGGCGACTCGGTGTCAGCGTTATGGGGCAGCATGGCGGAACCCTCCAATGGGATCGCGAACCGGCAGGCGCTCGCCGACTGGTCTGCGATTTTTCAGCCGCTTTGACCCCTGGTCGATTTGTTCGGTGCTGACTTTGGGAGGACCGTTGTGCAACAGCATATTGATACCCTCAATGTCTTCATCCTGGAGCCTGTTTTCCCCGTCCATGGCCTCCTCGATAATCGTGCGCAGGGCCTTGTTGCAGAGCGCGTACTGCGCTGCATCGTCGATGGTGA
The DNA here is from genome assembly GCA_021792265.1 of Deltaproteobacteria bacterium. Lineage (GTDB taxonomy): Bacteria > Desulfobacterota > Binatia > Binatales > Binataceae > JAJYVB01. The sequence continues at coordinate 1,661 of JAJYVB010000296.1, forward strand.
AGGTCTTGTCGCCACTCTTGATGGCTTGCTCCAGGCAGCGGGCAAACCAGTCCTTCAGTATTCCGACGCAGCCCGCCGTCTTCGTGTAGATGTATTCCAGGGCGTCATCGCTCAGGAAATCCGGTGCCTGTTCGAGCGGCAACTCACGGGTGAAGGTTGCGACCAGCGACGAGAATGCGGCTTTGTCCGTTTCGCTGCGGATGTCGTAGCGCGGCAGATGCACGATCTCGCTGCGCCGGACCAACTGCCCGCTCTGGTCACGGATGTCCAGCAGCCCGTAGGTGCCGACAATCACGATGGTGACGTCGGTTTCGATCGTCAGCGATTTCAACGCCTCGAACTGGTACTCGAGCCGGGTCGGATCCTTGGCCATCAACAGGTGATGCGCCTCGTCGATGATCAGCACCTTGGTGCGGCGATGGAGCAGACTGCTCTCGAGGGAACGGCGCAGCGTGTCGACGACGGACCGTTCCAACGGCGACATGGGTAGCGCATCGCAAAATATTTCCCCTTGCCGAGGTACGGCCAGCTTTCGGTCGATCATTACGTCGCCGTGGTTGGACAGCAGCCGGATATAGAAATCCTTCCAATTGAAGCTCACCCCGCTGGGCGGCACCGCGCTGATGCCGGCCACGGGAAGGAAGCCGCGGTCCTTCTCGGTTTCCTGACGGTAGATCGAGGCCAACTCGCGATAGATTCGGCGGGCCAGGGTCGTCTTGCCGGCGCCCGTCGGCCCGGTGACGATCACGATGCGTGGGCCGGTCGAGCGGCTGATGGCGTCCATGGATTTGCGAAAGGCGGTGCCCAGGTGCTGATGGTTGGCCAGGTACGATTTGAATTGCGCGATACGCTGCTCGGGTGTGCCAGCGATGATGTTGCGCGGGGAGCTGTTGGGGGTAATCTTTTTCATTTGAATTCTCCGTAGAAAGTGTTGGGCAGGTCTGTCCAGGCGGTTTTCCCGGCGTCTGGTTGCGGGTTTGGCTTGGGAATGCCGAGCATGGATTGGAGGTCGTGATCCTTGGCGGCGACGGATTCCCGGTGCCGCTTTTGCTGCGTCAGGATCTTTTCAGTGACGTCGGTGCTGCGCAGATAGCTGGCGGTCAGGGTCGCGTTGACGGCACGACGTTCGCCGTTGCGCTTGATGCGAGCCCGCAGTTCCTGGGTCGCCATCCGGATTTCCTTCTCGGACCGGCCCTGGAACTCGGCGGCGTGCTCCGAGCGGCAGGGCGCCCAGTGATCCGCGAGCCAGGCGAAGGCAAGCGAAACATCGTCGGGGTCGTAGCGGACCGGTACCGTCTTCCCGACGAACGCGGGGTTGCGGAACGCCTCCGCCCAGTAGTAGAAGGTGTTGATCTTGACACCACGACCGGGCTGCACCTTGGCCGTCCCATCGCGCGTACTGGGCAGGCACATGACCACGAACGCCGGGGTATAGGGGATCAAGGTGTGCTCGCGTGTGCCGAATAGTGCGGTACCGGACGCCATCGCCTGCCGGGGACTCATGCCGATCGCGGAGTGTTCGGCTTCGTGATAGACCTGATCCAGGTAGCCTTCGAAGGCATCGGTGAACGCGGGCAACGTCCAGACGGCGAGGCGGCGCGGGTCGTGGGTCTTGGACATGCGCCGGGGATTCTGCAATGCCTGGTTGTTGCCGAGCAGGTTATGGACGAAGGATTTGTTGGTGATGCCGAAGTGACGCTCGACAATGGATCCGAAGCGCGGCTTGCCGCCCGGCCGACTCTTTTTGTGGGATGCCAAGCGGGCCACCAGCGTCTCGAAGTAGGTGCTATCGAACTCCGATCCGTTGTCGACCACGATGGTCTTGGCGATGCGGCCATGGCGGCGGATGCAGTCCCGGATCACCGACATGCAGCTGCGGTAGCTGGGTTCCTCGAAACTGAGGATCCACGCGAGGATCAAGCGGGTGAAGGCGTCAATCATCACCGTCAGCCAGGCTTTACCGAGATTCTCGCCATGCCGGCTGCCGACAAACTGGATGTCGAGCTCGGTGTGATCGATGTGGGCGATTTCAAAGGGGCGCTCGCCGTGCCGGGGCCCCGTTCGTCCCAAGTACCACTGGAACTCCTCGGAGTCGTAGGCGGCCTTTTCGCCTTCGCGGGCGGTCGTGAGGTCATGGCCACGGCGCCGGCGCACTTCCCTGCGAAATGTCTTCTCGCTCGGCGCCGAATAGGTCTCGCCACAGCGAAGAATGACCTCGCCCCAACAACTC
>JAJYVB010000035.1 GCA_021792265.1 Deltaproteobacteria bacterium
GAGCGGGAAACTCGCTTGCCGGCAGTTCCTGCCCAGCCGGCGCTCCGCCCTTTTGGCGGGCAGCCCCTCAATCTCGACCGCTCCGTTGACAACCGGCACCTTTAAGCGTCCCAGGTAGTCGCGCTCGGCCGGTTGGGCGAGATAGGCCAACTCGGAGTAAAGGGTCTTGAGCGGTCCGAAATCACCAGCGACTACAACCGGGCCGCAACGCAGCGAGCCTAGTATGCGACGCGCTGTCCGCTTGAGGTCAGTTGCCGGGGCGATCCGATAAAGTGCTGCCGACGCCGATTCGCCGGTTGGCTTCGTGCTGCTGGGCGCGCCGCCGCACAGTCTCCGGCCGTACTCGGTCAGGCGATCGGCAAGGAACGACATCGGTCGATAGCTCACGCTACCTTTTCGAGTCTAGCGCCAGGTCGCAACCCTCCCAAACACGTATCGAGGGCCGGCCGAAATCCCCCGGACACAACCTGACCGTGCTAGGACCCGGCCTCAAGCCTGAAGCGTGCAAGGCGCGCGCCTTCGCCGAGCGCTTTCAGCTTGGCACGCGCCAGGGTCCGATCAAGCAATACCAGCCCACAATCAGGCGCCGGGAGGAGACGCTCCGCTGGTATGAAGTTTAAGGCCTCGCTGATCCGTCCGGCAACCGCGTCGGGCTTCTCGACCTCCGTCGATCCGATATCGATAACCCCAAAAACGACGTCTTTCCCCTGGCAGAGACGAAGCAGGCTCGCGTCGAGGCCCGGCGCCGCGCATTCGAGCGATATCTGATCGACCGCCGATCCGGTCAGGTAGGGCAGCACCTCCTCGTAGCCATGCTCACGCATCTTGCTGCCGTCGACCGGGTAGCCATAACAGACATGCACTCCGGTTTTGGTCCCAACGCCCTCTACGCACCGGTTGAGTGCCTCGGCACCCCAATCGCGCACAAAATGGGGGTAGCGCGTGAACGCCGGCTCGTCGATCTGCACGACGTCGCATCCAAGGCTCGCCCACTCCTGCAGCTCGGCATTGATCGCCGCAGCGAGGTCCATCGCGAGCGCGCGGTTGTCGCGGTAGTGGACGTCGTGGCTTGTATCAATGATCGTCATGGGACCGGCGATCGACATCTTGATGGGCCGGTCAGTGTTGGCGCGAAGAAAACGTACGTCATCGGCCGCCAGCGGACGCGAGCGCCCTACGGGTCCCACAATGCGCGGGGCTTCAAACTCGCGCTGGCTTCCGCGAAGACGCCGTTTGAGCGGATGCGCGAAGTCGAACCCGTCGAGGTTGCGGGTGAAATAGAAGACAAAATTGTCGCGCCGCTGCTCGCCGTCGCTTACAATATCGATGCCTGCGCGTTCCTGGTCGCGAATCGCAAGCGCGACGGCGTCATCCTGGCCCTCGCGCAGAACTTCGGCGCGCAGGCGCCATCCGCCGAACAAAATCCCGTAGGGGTTCGAGAGCCAAAGCGGCTTGGGATAGCTGCCGACCACCGTAGTGGGCAGAATCCGGTTTTCCATAGGTGTCCGGCGCTTTCTTGCGCGGCCCTCGCTTTCGGCGGCGCCTTCTCACCGGGCTGGGCGTGCCGATCGCCCGTGACCCTCAAAGAAGGCATCCTGCCGGTTGCCCGATTCTGCCCTGTCGCGGGTCCGGCGGCAACCGACCATCAAGCAACGACGCCTGTACGATCTGCTTTCAGCCCCTCCTGAGAGTTCAGGGGCTCAGCCGGAGGCGACGCGTCGGCGGCACGCGTCAGCATGTCCGTCCGGCGCAAGTTCGGGTTGCAGCCGCAAAGGAGCCAAAAAACCAAGCCCGGGAAGCCCCACGCTTTGCGTAGGAGCCATCCCGGGCTTGTGCGACGCTAGGTCCTCAAACTGGCGCAGCGCGCCCCTCTTACCTCACCTCATGATCTGGCTGAGAGCCTGCACCGTGTTGTACTTGCTGGTGACAGTGAAGTCGGTTCCTTCGTAGTTGCGGCAGTTCTCGCCGTCCTGGAACCAGCGACCAGCCGCATCGGACGACTGCGAGGACGTCATATGCGCGTTCTGAACGTCCCAGATGGTATTTATAAAATTGCCGGTCTCAAACTGCTCGCCTTCGTGGGGAATGGGGCTCTCGATATGCGCGATGATCTGAATCTTCCACAGCTTCCCTGCCGCGTCATAAAGATCGTTCCAGAGATCGTTGTAGGTCTCCTTGTCGACGTACATCACCCGGCGGCTATAGCAGTAACCCGACCGCTGCGAAGGGATGCGTCCCGCGCTGATCACGTAGACGTCGCGCAACTGCCACTTGCCCACCGCAGGCGTGGGGAACAAAACCGACGGATAGTAGTATTTCTGGACGTTGCCGAACATCTTCGGATCGCTGTGAATCAAGGTGAGCACCTTCTGATCGTGAAGGTACTTCGCGTCGAAGCGGGTGATACCTCCGTTGAAGCCCCACTTTACGTCGTCCTGTGTCAAATCGGTGCCGACCACGGGCGCGCATCGAGCTGCTGAAGAAAGCCGCAGAGTCCGGCGCAGCGCGGGGATGAAGAGGAACAAGTCGATCGGCTTGTTTGGGTCGGTATAATAAAGAGTGAGCTGACTGACGTATTTGCTCTCCTCCGGCGCCAGCACCATCAGGAACTCGCTGAAGTAGATTCCCTGTGCGTCAGGGGCGACATGCGGCTGGCCGTAGTCACTAATATAACTCAGCCTGCGGTAATTGAGCTCGAGATTGTTCGCGGTCCGGTCGCCGAAGCGGTCCATGAGATGATTCCACAAATGCTTGCCGCACGCATCCCATGGAAAGTAGTGATACCAATTATTGACCAGGATTTTGTAGCCCTTCATCGGTGCGCTCGGGTTCGGGAAGGGCAAACCCGCGACGTACCCGGCGATAGCGTGTCCTCCGTTCGGTAAATTCACGATCCGGACCTGGCCGGAATACTTTGCCGTGTCGGCGGCAAACTCCTTGACGGGCGTGTACACCGCCGGGGCGCCCACGACCAGTTGCACGTCTGGAGGAAGCTTCCAGTGGTACTGGCCTGCAAACAAATCCTGCAAGCCTACTGACATGAACTGCTTGTACTGCTGCCAGTTCTGCATGGTGATGACGGTGCCGGGCGGAATTGTGTCTTCGGCCGCCCTCGCTGTCCCACCGAACGCCAGCCCTGCCAACAATGCAAGCGAAACGAGCCAACGCGCTAATCGCATGCCTTTCGACCTCCTCAATTGATTGGCTTCGAAGCTATAGCGGTCCGCTCGAGAAATGCCCTTGCTGCAGCTCCACGTCATACGCCTTCGCTTCGCTCCCTTTCGGCTGCGCTTGAACCAACCCGTGCAACGCTATACCGCGCTCGAAAAACCGCATGCTGTTGAGATTTGACTCTGAGCCTGAATCGATACGACCTACGCTGCTTCAGCCGTTCGCATCGCCCAGGCACCCCCAAAACCCTTTGGCGCATCTTGCAGGAATTATGCCGACGAATCAGCGCCCGGGAGACCGCGTGGATTCGTCAAACTCAAAAAGGTCCGCACCAGCCATCCTGATGCCAAACGATGGCGAGCCGGAACTTTGCCCGAAAGTAGTCCGGAATAGGGCTGCGCCTGCCAGGCGGAAGGCGCAGCCCTATTCAAAGCGAGATCCACTAATGCCCATCAAGTCCAGCAACAATCATGGCGGGTCTTCATTTTAGGACTCTACCGCTTCGAAGCCTCGGGCGGGAATAGGCCGTACCGGAATCGACATACCCCTGCCCTCGACGGGCTCCAACAAGTCGATGAACGCCGGCACCCCCCAAGCGGGAAGGCATCATCTGAACCGCTATCGAAACCGCCGGAACATCTTCGTGTGTTTCGAATCGGAGGCGCACAGTGTATCTCCTAGGACCACTGGGCGACCCCTTCTGTTTCCATTCGAAGCAGAAACTTTTTATCCAAGCATTCACGCCTTTCGATACTTACGGTGCCTCCAGCTCACATTTTCCGGACGCCCTGGCAGCGCAAGTTTGGACCTGCTCAAACGACAGCGGAGGCGGGCCAGCAACGTACGAGATGGCTCAGCATCCTCCAAGAGCTTTATTCCCTGCGGCCTGTTTTGAGGAAAACTGAGGCTTCGCCATCAAGACGTGGCGTTGTAAACGTGCTTGCAGGGTGCTGGCATGACCACAGGAGAATCCCGGTCCGCCAGGCTCGGACGAAAACGCTGCACCCGACGCCGTAACATCGCGTTGGACGGCGAGGAATGTGAGGCCGCAGTTCGGGGTCCGGACTTGGCAGGCTTACACGCATAATGTTATTGAGTGCCAAGGGCCGGCAACGGACACATCTTTCGGACTGGCAAGCAAAAGACCAACAGCCACAACTGCGCCGCCGAGCGCTTGTGGCAACAGGGGTCAGGGAGTATGCCTGCAGCGCACGAGAAAAGGACCATTGATGTTCGCGGCTACCAGGTTCTGGTCGGGATCGGCGGCAACGGTCCCCCTTTGCTCTATCTGCACGGTTTTGGCGATCACGATTCGTGGCTCGAGCTTCACGAGCGGCTGGCTCGGAGTTTCACGGTCTATGTCCCGCGTCATCCGGGTTTTGCCGGCACACCTTTGCCGGATTGGTTCCAAACTGCCGAGGACCTAGCCTTTCACTACGTTGACCTGCTAAGCGAAATCGGCGTCGAACATCCCATTGTCGTCGGCAGTTCGCTCGGCGGATGGATCGCAACCGAACTGGCGATCATTCGCCCGGCACTCCCCAGGCGCTTAATCCTGGTTGGCGCGCTCGGATTGCAGCCGAAAAACCCACCGCCTGACATTTTCATTATGGAACCGGACGAGGACTTGCCATTCCTGTTCGCCGCCCCGCGTGATGCGCCCGCGGCCAGCGGCGACGCGGCTGAGGCATTTGTCGGGCGCTGGGAGAATCTCATCCCGGTGGCGCGCCTGATGTGGCAGCGGCCGTACGACGCAAAACTGCCCCATCGGCTGCATCACGTCACCGCCCCAACGCTGGTAATATGGGGCGGCAAGGACCGCTTTCTTCCACCCAGCCACGGTGAAATGCTGGCCGCAAAAATCGCTGGGGCGAGGCACAAGCAAATCGACGGCGCAGGTCATCTGGTTGCGCTCGAACAGCCTTCCCGCCTGGCCGAGGCAGTCATCGCCTTTGCGGCGGAAGCTTAGCGCCGGACGCGCCCGCCCGGACTGCTGACAAGGGAAAGAGCAAATGGAACTCTTCTTTTTCCATCTGATGCCGTGGCCGGAGATCCCCGGAAACTTCCGCGACGAGGCGCGCAGCTCATGGGTGGTTTTGTCGCATAGCCACTACGATCCGGTGCTCGGCAATCGCCTGTACAACGACTACCTTGACGAGCTCGAGTTCGCGGAGCGGGTGGGCTTCGATGCGATCTGCGTAAACGAGCATCATCAGAATGCTTACGGCCTGATGCCTGCGCCAAACATCATGGCGGCGGCGCTCGTCCGCCGCACCAGTCGCGCCCGAATCGCCGTCCTTGGCAACGGCATCAGCCTGCGCGACAATCCCCTGCGCATCGCCGAGGAGGTGGCGATGCTCGATGTCATCAGCGGCGGGCGGGTGATCTCTGGGTTTGTGCGCGGAATCGGATGCGAGTACTTTTCCCTGGGACTTGATCCCACCCAGTCGCGGGAACGTTTTCAGGAGGCGCACGACCTCATTACCAAGGCCTGGACTGCTGCCGACCCTTTCACCTGGGACGGTAAACATTTCCATTTCCGCTACGTGAACGTGTGGCCGCGGCCGTTCCAGAAGCCTCATCCGCCAATCTTCTGCCCTTCCCAGGGATCGAGCGAGACGATCGAATGGGCCGCCGAGCGAGGCTATCCTTACGTATGCACCTACACGCCCATCGAGGCACTGCTGTATTACTACGACCGTTATCGCGAGCTTGCCGAGACGCGATTTAGCTATCATGCGGGGCCTGAAAAGTTCGGCGTTAGCGCCTTCGTTTACGTCGCCGAGGACGAGGCGACGGCTATCGAGCATGCCCGACAGCATGTGAAGTATTTTGGCGAGCGCTGCTTTGCGATACCGCTGCAGATGCTCATTCCGCCGGGTTATGCGAGTACGCAGTCGCTCCGGCATCTGGTTGGTACGCGCGGAACGAGCGGCGCGCGTTTCGACTTCGACTTTATGGTCGAAACCGGGCAGACGCTTTTCGGAACTCCCGAGCAGGTGGGAGAGCGGCTGACGCGTCTGATGGAGCGGGCGGGCGCGGGAATTTTTATGGGTCTGTTCCAGTTTGGCGACATGTCGCATGCGCGTGCGATGCGCAATATTGAGCTGTTCGCAAACCGCGTCATGCCCTATCTGCCGAGAACCAGGCCTATCGGCGTAGCGAGCGGGCAAACGGCTTAGCTTGACCGCAACGCTCCATCCGCCGCGCCGACAAGCCAGGTTATCGTGGTTTTTCGCCAGGAATCGATTACTATCGACATGCCTTAAGAGGAGTTAGCTCATGGAAGAAGTCCTTTTTGCTGCGGAGGCCGAAGCCAGGCGAGAGGTCCGGCCGGAACAAGCGGTTGGACCGCGCGACGTAAGAGAGTTCATCGCCGCTATCGAAACAATCGGCCAACTCAAGCGCATAACTGCTGAAGTCAGCCGTAACGAGGAGATGGGCGCCGTTACCTACATGTACAATCACCGCGTAGGCGCTCCCGCCCTGCTGTTCGAGAAAATCAAAGGGTGCCCGCCTGGCTTCCGGGCGTTGTGGAACCAACTCGGCTCCAGCAACGATCGCTTCGCGCTGGCGATTGGAGAGCCCACGGGCCTCTCCGCCAACGAACTCATACGCCGCTTCAAGAACAGGTCCGACAGGCGAATTGCACCGGTGATGGTCGATCCCAAGGACGCCCCGGTCAATGCCCACCACATGCGCGGCAACAATATCGATGTAACTCTATTTCCTGCCGCAAGACACTGGGCGCTCGACGGCGGTGAGTACATCGGCACCTGCGACGCCACCATCACCCGCGATCCGGATGGCGGCTGGCTTAACGTGGGGTGTTACCGCCAGATGCTGCAGAGCAAGAACGAGGTCGGCCTGTTCCTGGCGGGAGGCAGGGACGCGCGGCTGCATATCGAGCGCAACTGGGCCATGGGTAAGCCGTGCGAAGTGGTTGCCTGCTGGGGCATCGACCCGGCTCTTTTCATGACCGCTTCGCAAAGCTTCCCGCTTTCAGAACTGGACTTCGCCGGGGGACTCGCCGGGCGTCCGGTCGAACTGGTCCCGGGCGAGGCGACCAGCCTTCCTTACCCGGCACGGGCCGAAATAGTGATGGAGGGAGTGATCCCGCCCGGCTCCGAACGAGCCGAAGGTCCTTTCGGGGAGTTCACCGGTTACTACGCCAAACCTCCGGGGCCGGCCTTCCTGATGCAGGTCAAGGCCGTCCATTACCGAGACAACCCCATCCTTACCCATGCCCTGATGGCCGACTACTACCCGGCAAACGAATGCGCCCTGGTACGCTCATTGGGCCGTTCGGCACGTATCTGGAGCGACCTCGAGCGCCTTGGTATCCCGGGCGTCAAAGGGATCTATTGCCATCCGGCAGCCGCCGGGGGGCTCGCAATGACGGCAATATCGATCGAGCAGCGCTACGCAGGCCACGCCAAGCAGGTCCTCGCCCTGGCTGCGCAATGCCCCGCCGGCGCTTACTTCTCCAAGTGGATTATTGCAGTGGACGAAGATGTCGACCCAACCGACATCAACCAGGTGCTGTGGGCGATGGCGACCCGCTGCCATCCGGCCACCGATATCGACTTCATGCGGGACACCTACTCGACGTTTCTAGATCCTTCGCAGAACCCGGTCGAAAACCGGCAGTTCGGGTCCAAGGCGCTGATTAACGCCTGCAAGGACTATCGCTTCATCAAGGAGTTCTCGCCGCGCACTAAGGTGCGGCGCTCGACCTATGAGGCGGTGAGTCGGCGCTGGAAAGAGCTGGGGTTGGAGGGACAGCCGCCCCAGTTGCGAGCCCTGGAGGAGGATTGAGGCAACGGCATCCGGGCCTTGCGCGACCCACACAGCGTCAACCCTGACATCACACTTCAATGAAGCCCGAGGCCACGCGTTAACTTGGCGAAGCGCAGCCTCGGGCGGCTTGCCCCCGGTCGGTTCGTTTACCTCATGACCTGGCTCAGCGCCTGGACGGTGTTGTACTTGTTAACCACGGAGAAGTCGGTCCCTTCATAATCTCGACACTCTTCATCCGCGTGAATCCATCCACCTTCAGGACCTGATGAAGCACCCGCCGTCAGATGGTCGTTCTGAAGGTCCCACATCTCCTCGACGAAATTGCCGTCCTCGAACTGCAGCCCGATTTCATGCGGAATAGGCCGCACCGGCCTCCCGATCATATGAACTTTCCATAGGCGGTTCGCCGCATCGTAGAGATCGTTCCAGTAGTCCTCGAAGCTTTCCTGGTCAATATACATCACGCGTTTGCTGTAGCAGTAACCAGCGCGCTGAGAAGGAATACGGCGTACGCTGATCGCGTAAACCGGGCGCACCTGCCATTTACCGGCCTTCGGGGAAGGGAAGAAAAGCGATGGGTAGTAATTATTGATATTGCCGTACGCCTTCGGGTCGGTCGGCATCAAAACGATCACCTTCTGATCGTGCAAGTACTTAGCGTCCCAGCGGACGATACCGCCGTTGAAGCCGTACTTAACGTCGTCCTGGCTCAAGTCGGTACCGATGATGGGAGCGCATCGCGCTGCAGCCGATAGCCTGAGGCTTCGCCGGAGCGCGGGAATGAACAGATAGACGTCCTCCGGTTTGGTCGGATCGACGTAGTAAAGCGTCAGGTTGACCAGGTAACGGCTTTGCTCCGGTGTCGTTAGCATCAGGTACTCGCTGTAGAAAATTCCCTGCGCGCTAGGGTCGTCTATTGGCTGTCCGTAGCCGCTGATGTGCGAAAGCATCCGGTATACGAGGATGAAGCTGTTAGTGGAAATGTTGCCGAAACGATCTTTGAAATGATTCCAGTTGTGTTTCCCGCAGTTGAGCCAAGGCAGGAAGCGATACCATTCGTCAACGAGGATTTTGTAGCCCTTCATCGGCGGAGCTGGGTTGGGAAAGGGCCGGCCCGCGACGTAACCTGTGATGCTATGGCCACCATCCGGGAGATTGACGATCCGCACCTGGCTTGCGTACTTCTCGGTGTTCGCGACGTATTCCTTGGGCGGCGTATAAGTCAGCGGCGGTCCGATAACCGCCTGGAAATCCGGCGGAAGCTTCCAGAAGTATTGGCCGGAAAACAGCGCCTGAAGCCCAACTGACATGAACTGCTTGTACTGCTGCCAGTTTTGCACAGTGATCACGGTTCCTGGCGGGATCGTGTCCTGGGCCGCCATCGCAGTTGCCCTCATCGACAATGCTGCAGCCAAAACTGCCACCGGAAGTAGGCAGCGTGCTATGCGCATCATCCTCGAACCTCCTTGGCTGAGTTAGTACAACGCGGAAAACTCAATCCGCGTAAGCCCTGTGAATGTCGGCCCTGTGGGATCAGCTCCCTTGGCGGGCTGACTTGAACGAGGAACTGTCGCGGCTGTGTCAGACGGAAGCGAGGTGATTGCAGAAAACTTTGACGCTGATAGGGAGCGCAAAACATACCGCGGGAAAGCGGCTCAGGGGATCTGTGGCAGTCCCGGCATCGAGACTCGCCGCACCGCTTCCCTGCATTTAGGCCAGCGGAGCGCACGATAGCCACACGGGGCGCCGCGGAGTCGCGCCGAGACAAGGATGTAAAGGCCGCCGGGTATTCGGAACCTGATCCGGTAGAAACCCCGGCCAGCACTGGCGAACAGCTAGTTGAACAACATGCATCGCGCCCCACCGCGAGCATTCATCCCCAACGGTCAGTTATTATGCCTGACCGTATTGGCTGCCCGGCGCGCCAGCCTGCTCCCCTAAAGAGTCCCACAACAATCGGCGCGCTTGCAGGGAACTATGAGACCCTCCCCGGCGAAAAGTCAAGGGCAAACACGTTCTGGATCTCATTGCCTTTGCACCGTTCCGGTAGCAGTCGGTATAGTGCTCAACTTCGATGCTACGAATCGCGCCACTGTCGTACCCCGCGGTGCGCGCGTTATTCGAGTTGCTCGAATTGTCAAATCAGGAGGCAGTTATGGAGGAGATCGCGGTTGTAACGGAGCGTACCCAAGGGCAGCGCGAAGAGGCGAGGCAACCGGCGACGGCGCCGCGCGACGTCCGAGAGTTCGTTGCGGCGATCGAGAAAATTGGCCAGCTGAAGCACATCACCGCTGCGGTCAGCCGCAAAGAGGAGATGGGCGCTATAACCTACATGTACCATCAGCGGGTCGGTGCGCCGGCCCTGCTGTTCGAGAAAGTCACCGGATGCCCGCCGGGTTTCCGCGCCCTGTGGAACCAACTTGGTTCCAATACCGACCGCATTGCACTGGCGATAGGAGAACCCGCCGGTCTTTCCATTCAGGATCTCATCCGCCGCTTCAAGGACAAATCGGGTCGGCAAATCCCACCGGTGATGGTCGATCCCAAGGATGCTCCCATCAACGCCCATCATATGCGCGGCAGCGAGATCGACGTGACCATCTTTCCCGCCGCGCGCCACTGGCCGCTCGACGGCGGCGAGTACATCGGCACCAGCGACGCGACCATCACCCGCGACCCCGACGGCGGCTGGCTCAACGTCGGCACATACCGCCAGATGGTTCAGAGCAGGAACGAGGTCGGCCTGTATCTTACACCCGGCAAGGATGCCCGGCTGCATATCGAGCGCAATTGGGCTATGGGCAAGCCGTGCGAGGTGGTCGCCTGCTGGGGTATCGATCCAGCCCTGTTCATGGTGTCCTCGCAGACCTTTCCCAAAACCCAGTCCGAACTCGACTATGCAGGGGGACTCATCGGGCTGCCTGTCGAGTTGGTTCCGGGTGAAGCAACCAGCCTGCCCTACCCAGCGCGAGCCGAGATCGTAATGGAGGGGGTGATTCCGCCCGGCTCCGAAAGAACCGAGGGACCTTTCGGCGAATATACAGGGTACTACGGCCGCCCCCAGGGTCCGGCCTTCCTGATGCAGGTGAAGGCGGTCCATTACCGCGACAACCCCATCCTGACGCAAGCCCTGATGGCCGACTACTATGCTGCAAACGAGCAATCGACAGTGTACTCGGTAGCTCGTTCGGGGCGCATCTGGAATGACCTGGAACGCTTGGGTATCCCCGGGATCAAAGGTGTCTTTTGCTACCCGGCAGCAGCCGGCGGTTTCGGAATGACTGCGGTGTCCATCGAGCAGCGCTACGCGGGCCACGCCAAGCAGGTTCTCGCCCTGGCTGCGCAATGCCCCGCCGGTGCTCTGTACGGCAAGTGGACTATCGCGGTGGACGAGGACGTCGACCCCACCGACATCAACCAAGTGTTGTGGGCGATGGCGACCCGCTGCCATCCGGCAACCGACATCGACTTTATGCACGATAGCTGGTCCACCTACCTGGACCCCTCGCAGAACCCGGCCGAAAAGCGCCCCTATGGTTGCAAGGTGCTGATCAACGCCTGCAAGGACTATCGCTTCATCAAGGAGTTCTCACCGCGAACCATGGTGCGGCGCTCAACTTATGAGGCGGTTTGCCGGCGCTGGAAGGAACTGGGGTTGGAGGGAGAACCGCCTCAGTTGCGAGCCCTTGAAGAGGGGTGACCTTGGGTCGCGACGGCGCCGGACGCGGAGCGCGCCCGGCGCCGCTGTCATTGATAGCGGCCACCAAGAATCCTGAGCAGTTCGACCATGTGCTGGATGCCGCCGCGCAGGGTGTCTACCGAGAGCCGTTCGTTGACGCCATGGACAGTCTTAAGGTCTGCGGACGTAAGCTCCAGCGGGATAAAGCCGTAGGCTACGATGCCGCGGTCGCGAAAGTAGTGGCTGTCGGTGAAGCCCGCGATCATCGTGGGCACGACGGTGGCGTCGTGGTCCCGCCGTGCCAGCCTCTTGATTGCGTTCATCAGGTACGACCGTGTCGGCGAAGAGCGCGAGGTAAAGTTCAACAGCACGTCGAATTTCACGCCGGGATCGCTAATTACCCGGCGTAAAGTGGCGAGAAAAGCTTCGCCGCCCTCGCCGGGCAGGAGCCGGCAGTCAAGTTCGGCCGACGCGGCGGGCGAGATAACGTTGGGCGTGCTACCCGCAGCAAGCACTGTGATCGCAACGGTGTCCTGAACCTGTGCAGCGCGCGAAGGGGAGGCAAGAAACTGCTCGCGAAAGGCGCGGTCGTCGCGCAACTCCAGCGCCAGGTTGGCATAGCGGCGCGCCGCGCGGCCCGGCGGAGCGAGCGTCCGAAAATATTGCTGCACCGGATCCACAACTCTAATCGGCCACCGGTAGGCAGCAATCTTGCGCAGGGCGCGAAGCAGCCGCTTAATGGCGGTTTCGCGCGGTGGAACCGCGGCGTGGCCAGCCGGTCCGGTGGTGGTGAGCTTTAGCCATAGCGGGCTCTTCTCAGTGACCGACACAGCATAAAGTTTCCGTCCGTGCGGCAGGGGCACGATTGAGCCACCTTCGTTCAGCAGATAGCCCGCGTCTGAAAACAGGTCCGGCCGCTGTTTTAAGACCCATCCGGCCCCCAGTTTTCCACCGTCTTCCTCGTCGCCCGTAGCGAGAAACAGAACGTCGCGGTCGAGCAAAATGCCCATCCGCTTCACCACCAGCATCGCCATGGCCTCGACCACCCCCGGTCCCTTGTCGTCGAGGGCCCCTCGGCCCCATATGTAGCCGTCACGCACTGCGCCAGAAAACGGCGGCACGCTCCACTGAGATGGGTCAGCCGGAACCACATCCAGATGGCTCAGCAGCACGATCGCCTTGGTATGGCGGCCGATACCGTGAAGGCGGGCAGCGACGATTCCGCGGCCGGGCGCGGGCTCAAAGACTGTGGCCGGGATGCCGTTGGCGAGGAACTTTTCGCGCAGCAGCCGCGCCGCTGGCAGCTCGTCGCCGGGTGGATTGACCGTATTGATCCGAATGGATTGCGAAAGTAGGTCGGTGGCTTCCTTGGTTACCTGGTCCCAATCAATCGAAGCCGGTTTTCCCGGCGTCGCCAGAGGACCCTTCGGCGCGGCCAGGGACAATCCCGGCTGCACGGTGAAAATCAGCGCGGCAAGGGCCAGCATCAGCCTCAACACGGGGAAAACACCTGCAAGAGCCAGCTTCGGCTTTGACCTCATAGATTTCGATGGAGGCCGTCTAGCCGCGTGCCCAAGACGCATCGTGTGCGCCGAGCTTGCCCGAGGTTCTGTCACGTGTCGCTCTCCATGCCGTCGTTGCCTGCCTCTGAACCCGGTGGATCGACGGGCACTGCCGCCTCCTGGCCGCCGGTGTTTAGGACGGCTACGAACGTTTGCAGGAAGGCAGCCGCGGGCGCACCGTCGACCAGGCGATGATCGAAGGAAAGACTGAACGTAACCATCGGACGGATAGCGACCTGTCCTTCAAAGACAGCGGGCTTTCGGACCAGCCGTCCAAGACCGAGGATTGCCGCTTGCCCGAGATTGACAATTGGAGTGAAGGCGTCGATGCCCCAGGAACCAAGGTTCGTGATCGTGAAATTGGCGCCGCTCACCTCTTCCAGGGTGAGCTTTCCGGTACGCGCACGCTCCGCCAGAGCGCGCCGCTCCGCGGCGATTGTAGCGATGCTCTTGGCGGCGGCGTCGCAAACTACCGGCACGATGATGCCCTCGTCGAGCGCGACGGCGAAGCCGATGTTTGCCGGCGCCGGCTCGATTATCTGGTCTTCTTCAAGCCGTGCCTTAAGTCTGGGATGGCGTCGCAGGGCACGCGCCGCGGCCCAGATTGCGAGGTCCGTCCAGGTTGTGGCAAGACCTTGACGGCGAAGCCGTTCCCGCTCCCTGGCCGCCGGGCCTACGTCAACCTCGGTGGTGAGTGTGATCTGAGCACTCGCGAGGAGACTTTGATGAAGCCGGTGGGCAATCGTGCGCCGCGCGCCGGCAAACGGAACCGTGTGCACGGGCTTGCTCGGCGAGGTTTCAGGGTGAAGCGCGGCAGGCTTTACCGCTGGAGAACTTTCGGATGCGGCTGCCGGTTGGCGCTGCAGGAAAGCTGCCGCGCGTTCGACATCTTCGCGCGTAATCCTGCCGCCGGGGCCGGTTCCGGCAATGCGTTCGAGTTCGACACCCAGTTCAGCGGCCCGTTTGCGCGCAAGCGGGCTCGCCGGAGATCTGGCAGCGGTCGGCGCGACACCCTTGGCAACTGGTCCGCCGCTCACTGGAGCGGGGCTTGGTGCCGCCTGCGCCGTGGCTACCGCTGCGTAGCGCTTGGCCACCTCCTCTACGTTTTCCTTCGGCTCCGCGATCACGCCGATCAGCCCGCCGCATGGGACCGTTGCGCCTTCTTCGACCACAACTACCGCCAGCGTCCCGTCCTGCGGCGCCTCAACCTCGTACAGCACCTTTTCGGTTTCGACTTCGTACAGCGCGTCGCCGGCTGCAACAGCGTCGCCCGCGGTTTTGAAGAGGCGGCGGACCGTGCCTTCATGCATCGTGAGCCCAAACCGGGGCATCCGCAGTTCAACTGCCATGGTCGCCCCAACGCCGCATCGTCTCGTTCAATGCCGCCATCAATCGGCTATGACCGTCATAGGGTGCAAACTCGTGCGGCGTCCCATTAGGCGCCTAAAAGCTCGCGAATCGCGCTCTCGATAGCCGCTTCACGGGCAACTGCGCGCTGTTCAAGCACCGGGCTGAAGGGCACCGGCACGTCGAGCGAGGCAACCCTTTTGACCGGCGCGTCCAGGAGGTCGAAGCCTTTTTCGGCGATTATGGCTGCGATTTCGCTGGCGGCGCTGCCGCGCAGATGGGCTTCGTCGGCGACGATTACGCGGCTGGTCTTGGCTACCGAGGCAAGGAGCGTCTCTTCGTCAAGCGGCATCAGGGTTCGCGGATCCACTACCTCGACGCTGATTCCATCGGCTGCGAGCTTTTCCGCAACCGCAAGCGTCCTTGAAACCATCGCGCCGATGGCGATCGCCGTGATATCGGTTCCTGGCCGTTTGATTGCAGCCTGGCCGAGCGCAACCAGGTGTTCGCCCTCGGGAACTTCGCCGCGCAAACCGCCAAGCCCCACGTGCTCGAATACAATCACGGGGTTGTCGTCGCGAATGGCGCTCTTCAGGAGTCCTTTGGCGTCGGCCGGGTCTGAAGGGACGGCCAGTTTCAGGCCCGGCACGTTCAGAAACTGCGAATAGACGGTCTCCGAATGCTGGGCTGCGGCGCTACCGGCAGATCCGTAGACGGCGCGAAACGTGACGGGAATTTTTGCCTGTCCGCCCGACATGTAGCGCAACTTGGCCGCCTGGTTGCAAACCTGGTCGAAAGCGCAATAAAAAAAGCTTGCGAACTCGACTTCGCAGATAGGCCGCGCACCTGCCATCGCGGCGCCAACCGCCGCGCCGACGAAACCGATCTCGGAAATCGGCGTGTTACGCACACGCATCGGACCGAAGCGCTCGTAAAGCCCGCGCGTCGCGCCGAAAACGGCCAGCACCACGTCCTCACCCATCAGGAAGGTGAGCGGGTCGCGCTCCATCTCCTCAATGAGCGCTTCCTGAATCGCCTGGATAAAGGTCATCAGAGCCATCGCGATTACCATCCTGCGGCCCGCGTTTCGGCGCGCGGGTTCCAAAGGGATCGGTTCGCCGACATCGTCAAACGAACAGGTCTTCGGCCACTTCTTTCGGGTCCGGGGACTCGCTCGCGCGGGCGAACTCCACTGCCGCCTCGACCTCGGCACGCACTTCGCCGGCGACCGCTTCGAAAACGTCCGCCGTGGCCAACCCTCGTTCGGTGAGCCACTTCTCCATCCTCGCGATCGGGCAGCGCGCGCGCCATTGCTCGATCTCGGCTCGCTCGCGATACTGACCCGTGCCGATCATCGCGTGCTCGCCGACCACGTGGCCCTCCCATCGGTAGGTCTTACACTCGATCAGGGTAGGACCCTCGCCGCGGCGGGCGCGCGCGACCGCTTCCGCCGCCGCCTGATGCACCGCGACGACATCGTTGCCGTCAACGATCTGCCCCGGGATTCCATAGGCTTGAGCGCGCACGGCGATATCGGCAACCGAGGTCACGGTTTGAGCTGGTGTGAACTCGCCGAAGCCATTGTTCTCGCACGCGAAAACGACCGGAAGCTTCCAGATGGCTGCCAGGTTGAGCGATTCGTGAAAGGCGCCTTCGTTAGCTGCGCCGTCGCCGAAGAACGACACCGTCACGTCGTCGCGCCCCTGAATCACTGCGGCGAGTGCCGACCCGGTTGCAATCGGCAATCCGGCACCAACGATGCCGTTGGCTCCAAGAATGCCCAGTGCAAAGTCGGCTATATGCATCGAACCGCCCTTGCCTTTGCAATAACCGCCGCGGCGCCCAAAAATCTCGGCCATCATCCGGTCAAGCCTCCCGCCTTTGGCGATAAGATGGCCGTGGCCGCGATGGGTCGAGGTAATGCGGTCCGTAAGGCGAAGTGCCGCCCCAACGCCGGTTGCACTGGCCTCCTCGCCAATCGAGACGTGAACAAAACCGGGAATCTCGTTGGCGATGGAAAGGTCGCGCACTCGTTCCTCGAAGCATCGGATCCGCCGCATCGTCCGGTACATCGCAAGCAGCTTGTCGCGTTCGATCTCCATCGCAACCTTCATCCCTGCTTTCTGTCACCCGGCGCTTTGACTCGTCCAGTGCTTTGCCGGTTCAAAGCGAAGATATTACCGCCCTGGCCGGATCGTCAAACCGGCGTAGCGGCGTTGGGAACTTTCAGGCTTAGCCGGAGGGCACCGGCCGTGTTATAAGGATTCGTCTCATGAAAGCAGTCCAACCGGCGATGACGCGGAGGCGTCGGAGCCGGCCGGGGCATCACGCCAGCGGACCCGTGACCCGTGGATCTGTCGGATGCGTTCTTGCAGCGCTGCGTCGTGCTTCGGCCGCCTGGAAGGCCCCGATTGTCGAGTTGATCGCGACGCAGAGCGGCGACCCGTTCCTGACGCTTATCGGCTGCATCCTGAGCCTGCGGACCAAGGACGGCACGACCGCCGAAGCCTCGCGCCGGCTGTTCGCGCACGCGCGGACGCCTGCGGAGATGTTGGCGCTGGGACGCGATCGGATCCAGCAGCTCATCTACCCGGTCGGCTTTTATCGCATCAAGGCCGGCAACATCTGCGCGATATGCGCGGATTTGAGCCGTCGTTTTGGCGGGATCGTGCCGGACGACATTGATTCTCTTTTGACGCTCAAGGGCGTGGGGAGGAAAACCGCCAATCTGGTCGTCGGCCAGGCGTACCAAAAGCCCGCAATCTGCGTCGATACCCACGTCCATCGGATTTCCAACCGCTGGGGCCTGGTAAAAACCCGCACGCCCGAGGCAACCGAAGGCGCCCTGCGAAAGGTTCTGCCAAGGCGTTTCTGGATCGACTACAACCGCTTGCTCGTCGCGTTCGGTCAAAGCGTCTGCACGCCGCTATCGCCGAGATGCTCCCAATGCCCGGTTGCGGGTTGCTGCCCGCGCATCGGGGTAACGCGTTCGCGCTGAATCGGAGGCGCCAAGCCATTCGCTCAGCCGGCGCATGCGCGATGGGCTGGCTCGTGGGACCGCATGATTTCAGTTCGCTGCGGCTTAGTTAAACTTGAGCCGCGCGAACAATTACAACGGGGAGGGACTTGCGATGGCCCAGGAAATCGGTTTCATCGGGACCGGCGCGATGGGGCTGCCGATGGCGATGAACCTGCTCGAGGCAGGTTTCTCGCTGCGGGTCTACAACCGCACCGCCTCGAAGCTCGACCCGCTTATCGCCCGCGGTGCCGCTGCCGTCGCAAGTCCGGCCGATTGCGCCATACCGGGTGGCATTGTGATGAGCATGGTGGCTGATGACCGCGCGCTGGAAGAGATTGTTGTTGGCAACGGCAAGGACTCGATCGCCGACCGTCTCCGCCCAGGCGGGGTGCACGTTTCGGCAAGCACAGTCGCGCCAGCTACGACCGAGCGCCTCGCGGCTTACCATCATGCGCGCGGCAGCGACATGCTGGCGGCACCGGTCTTCGGGCGCCCGCCGCAGGCTCGGGCGCGTCAGCTATGGATATGCCTTTCAGGCACGCCCCGGGCCAAGGAGCGGGTCGCTACGGTACTTCAAGCGGTTGGCCGAGGGACTTTCGACTTTGGCGAGCGAACCGGCGCGGCCAACGTCGCCAAGCTTGCGGGCAACTTCTTGCTCGTGTCAGCGATCGAGGCGATAGCCGAAGCAATGGCGATGGTCGAGAAGGCGGGAGTGGACCGGGAGCACACCGCCGGAATGCTAACGCAAACGCTCTTTGCCTGCCCGGCCTACCAAAACTACGGGCGTGCGATAGCACGCAAGGACCATAGCGAAATCGGTTTTCGCATGGCGCTCGGGCTCAAGGACGTTGAGCTGATGCTGGCCACCGCCGGAGCGCTGCGTGCGCCGATGCCGCTTGCAAGTCTGCTACGGGATAGATTACTCGCAGGGCTGGCTAAAGGTCGCGCCGATTTCGACTGGTCGGCACTTGGTTTGGGAGTACTGGAAGACGCCGGCCTCCCGATATCCGGCCGCAACCCTGCTGACGGCGAGCGGAATTGAGAGCCGCACTGGCGACCCTCTGCGCGGCCATGCTGCTCCTGGTGGGCACGTGCCGAGCTTGGGCTACCGACTTTTACGAGCTCCAGATTTATACGGTCGAGACCGCACCGCAGGGACACCTTCTTGTTGAGGTTCACTCCAACGACCTAACCAGTGCGACCGGCCAGGAGGCTCGTCGAGCCCTGCCCGTCTATCAGTACCACAACACGATCGAGGCGACGTACGGCGTGCTGCCTTACCTGGAAGTGGGGCAGTACCTGTGCACCGGGCGCCTGA
>JAJYVB010000297.1 GCA_021792265.1 Deltaproteobacteria bacterium
CAACGACTTGCTGGAGCTGGATTTCGAGCATTCGAGCCCGGTCAATCTCAACCTCGATCTCTGCGCGAAGGTGAAGGTTTATAAGGCATGAGATACGGGATGGTAATAGACCTGAAGCGGTGCTTCGGCTGTTACGGCTGCCAGATAAGCTGCAAAGCCGAGCACGGGACGCCCCCGGGGGTTTTCTTTGCGCGTGTTGTCAAACGCGAGGTGGGCACCTACCCGAACGTGCGCAAGATTTTCTTGCCGATGCTATGCATGCACTGCGAGAACCCGCCGTGCGAAGCAGTGTGCCCGACGGGAGCTACGTTCAAGCGCGCGGACGGGATCGTCGATATCGACCGGAACATCTGCGTCGGCTGCCGCTACTGCATGCAGGCGTGCCCGTACGAGGCGCGCTATTACCATGCTAAGGAGCGCTTCTACTTCGATGGGCAGGGACCCACGGAGTTCGAAGAGTTCCATTCGCAGGACCGGCCTACCGGCGTGGTGATGAAGTGCAACTTCTGCGCTCACCGGCTGGAGCGGGGCCAATTGCCGAGCTGCGTGGCCACCTGTCCGACCAACGCGCGCACTTTCGGCGACCTGGACGACCCAAACAGCGACGTCCGCCGGCTCATAAAGGAACGCGGCGGCCAACCGCTGCATCCGGAACTAGGGACCGGACCGTCAGTGTACTATTTGCCGCCATAGCAGAGTCTTGAAGAGCTGGCGATTTTAACGTTTCCGAGAGATTGACGATTAACACGCGGCGAGAAAAATCGGTTTCCCTCTGAGGGGGCGGTCAGTTATGGAAATTTTCACCGACCCGTTTGACGTTCTGCTGGACGATTTCCGGCAGGTGGCCCGTCCGCAGCGCGAATGGATATCGGGCCGAGGCATTTTCCTAATCCTCGGTCATTTCCTTTCCGGTGCGGGCGCGGGCGGTTGGTGTTTTGCGAGCTGGTTCAACTTCCTGCCGGGCGAAATTGCAGCGCTCGGGCTCGTTGCGGCCAGCGGACTGGCGCACCTGTCGTTTCTCGGCCATCCTGAGCGGTTCTGGCGGATGGTGCGCGTGCAGAACTCGTGGGTGAGCCGCGGCTTCGTCGCGATGCTGGTGTTTATGGCGGCCGCCACCGGCTATCTTGCGATACTTATCGGCGGCGTGAGCGCACCGGCGCTTGCGCAAGCGCTGTGGTGGGTGTCGATCGCAGCCGCCGCGGTAATCATGGTCTACAAGGGAAACGTATATGCGGTCTGCCGGTCGATCCCGCTATGGAACTCGCCCCTGCTTCCGGTGTTGTACGTTGCTTACGCGCTGCATAGCGGCGCGGGCTTGCTGCTGCTGTTGCTGCCATGGGGCCACCTAAGCATCGGCCGGCCGCTCGTTGAAGTTTTGGAACTTTGGATCGGACTCTCGGTTGCGGTCTGCGTTCTTTTCTACATCACAATCATGGCCAGCTCCTCGGTTGGGGCCCATTACTCGGTCGAGGATCTGCTGCGCGGGCGGGTGGCTGCCGCTTTTTACGGCGGGGTTGTATTTTTTGGCCTGCTGATTCCGCTGGTTATCGGCGGAATGAACATCGTGACACCCGTATCGATTGGGTTGCTCGCGACGGTGGGCGCTGCTTCGCTGGTAGGCGATTTCTATATCAAGTACTCTATTGCCAAGGCTGGACGGTTCCGGCCCCTCGTGCCGATCGGCGCTTTCGGCGCCTAAGGTGTATACTGGAAATCCGGCGCAAGCGGCCTGAGACGTCGCATGCTGGAGACTTAGACACTACGGGACGCGCAAGTCGTGCGCCTGCCGCACGGAGAGCGTATGGAAACCGTTAGAACGACTTGCCGGCTCTGCCTGGTGCGCTGCGGGATGCTGGTCGAGACCGAGGGCGGCAAGGTCACCCGGATAACCGGTGACCGCGAGCATCCGCTGAGCCAGGGCTACCTATGCGTGAAGGGCAAGTTGTCGGCAGACCTGGCGTTCTCACCCAAGCGCGTTATCTATCCGCAAAAGCGCGTCGGCGAGCGCGGCTCAGGGCGCTGGCAACGGGTTGGCTGGGACGAGGCGCTTGACGACATCGCCCAGCGCCTGACGGCGATCATCGACGCGTACGGCGCCCCGGCGGTCGCAGTGGAGGCGCTGCCGCCCAAGGAGTACTTCGTTTACGACCTCTTCTGCGACGCTATCGGCACCCCGACGTTCTTCAAGCACGATTCGCATCAGTGTTTTACGCCGCAGCTCATCTCGGACGTGTTGACCTTCGGCAACCTGATCACCTACGTGGGCTTCTCGACGCTTGCCGAGAGCGACGTGATCATGCTGTGGGGCGTCAATTTACCGGAGACTGGCGGTTCCAAGCACCTGCGGGTGAGAGACGCGCAGCGCCACGGAGCCCGCACTATCGTCGTTGACCCGCGGCCCACCAAGTCGGCGCGCGAGGCTGCGCTGTGGCTGCGAATACGGCCTGGCACCGACGCAGCGCTCGCCCTCGGCATGATCAATCAGATCATCGCAAACGGATGGTACGACAAGGATTTCATTGCCCAGTGGACGGTCGGCTTCGAGCAATTGGCCGCGCGGGCAGCCGCCTATACGCCTGAGCGAGTTGCGGAAATCACCTGGATTCCCGCCGGCGATATATGCAAGGCGGCGCAGATGTTCGCGACCGCTCGCGCGTCGGCGATGTACACCTTCATCGGCGCGACCATGGGCGGCAACGCGATCTCAACGCTGCGGCTGATGGGCTTTTTGCCCGCGCTCACAGGACGTATCGATCAGCCGGGCAACAACCGCTTTCTTCTCCCCACGGCGGTGCGGATGCCGAGTTACTACGGTTCGAGCAAGGGTTCGGGGATTCGCAGGAATCTCGACCAGCAGATTTCCGCCGATCGCTTGCCGTTGCTCGCGGGGCCGGAGGCGATAACCGCTCCCTATCCGCATCCGCGCCACGTAATCGACGCGATCCTCACCGGAAAGCCCTACCCGGTGCGCGCGCTGTGGACCGACTGCAACCCGCTAGTCGCGCTGGAAGACACCCATACCATTCTGAAGGCGCTCAAGTCGCTCGACTTGCTGGTGGTCTCCGACATGTTCGAGTCGCCCACCGCCCATCTCGCCGACTACATCCTGCCGGTCACGAACCATCTCGAGTCCGATGGTATTGTGGAGTACTCGGGTCTCAACCTCATCGCCTGCCGCACGCGCGCCATCGAGCCGCTCGGCGAGGCGCGGGAGGAAGCCGAGCCGGTGCTGGAAGTGCTGCAGCGGATGGGTTACGGCGAGCTGCTGCCGGTCCGGAACTATCGCGAGCTCCTTGACTATCGGCTCGGACCGCTGGGCATAAACTTCGACGAGTTTCGTCAAAAGGGCGTGGTCATACGCGAGGACGAGCCGGTTAAGTACCGGAACGGGAAGCTTCGGCGCGACGGGCGCCCGGGTTTCAATACCCCCTCGGGCAAGATTGAGTTTGCGTCTTCTACGCTGGCCCGCTACGGCTACGATCCCATACCCGACTTCCGCGAACCGATTTTTTCGCCTGCAAGCAATCCGGGGCTTGCCGCCGAGTATCCGCTCGTGCTGATAACCGGTACCCGCTCGATCGAATACTACTCGACGCTGGGGATCGAGATTCCGCGGCTGCGCAAGCGCCGGCCCTGGCCGGTGGTCGAGATGAGCGCCGAGACCGCGCGTGAGTACGGCCTCGAAGAAGGCGAATGGGTTCTGGTCGAGGCGCCGACGACCGACAAGGCTATCAAGCGCCGGGTCGCAATTCTGGACGGGATGCATCCGCGGGTGGTCAATGCAGAGGGCCTCTGGTACATGCCCGGCTCCGACCTGGTCGAGGGAGTGTTGGAAGCCGGCGCCAACGTTCTCACGCCGCT
>JAJYVB010000036.1 GCA_021792265.1 Deltaproteobacteria bacterium
GCAGATGAAGGCCGCCTCGATCGAATGCGTGAGCACGTTCTGGGCGTAGCTGGAACGGTACTTGAGCATCCCCAGCAGCTTCACCAGTTCGGGATGAACGCCGTGGACGCCGACCTCCAGGATGGCGCGCTGGCCGGCCTCGCGGATCGATTCCTCGACCGTCTGCTCGGCGCGGCGGACGACCTCCTCGATTCGGCCGGGATGGATTCGGCCGTCGGCGATCAGCCGTTCGAGGGCTATGCGGGCGATTTCGCGCCGGATCGGGTTATGGCATGAAATCACGAGCGACTCGGGAGTGTCGTCGATTATGACGTCGACGCCGGTTGCGGCCTCGATCGCCCGGATGTTGCGACCCTCGCGGCCGATAATGCGGCCCTTAATTTCGTCCGAGGGCAGGGGCAGGATGGCGACCGTGCGCTCGGCGACGAACTCGCCAGCCAGACGCTCGATCGCTATGGAGATGATGCGTTTGGCACGGCGTTCGGCCTCCTCACGCGCCTCCTCCTCGATGACGCGAATGTGCTTGGCCGCCTCGTTGCGCGCCTGCCCGACCATCTCTTCGGAAAGCAGGCGGCGGGCCTCCTCGCGCGTCAGCCCGGCGACTGTTTCGAGTTTGGCGCGGGCCTCCTCGATGATCGCCTGATGTTCGCGCTCCTTTTCGGCCAGGTTCTGCTCACGGCTTCTTAGGCTCTGATCACGCCGGTTGAGTTCGCCCTCGCGGCGCTCGAAGGTTTCAACGCGCCGGTCGAGGCTTGCCTCACGGGATTCAAGCTTGCTCTCCAGCGCCGAAAGATCGCGTCTTCGCTCCCGTAATTCCCGATCCGCCTCCGCGCGGGCCTTAACCAGCAGGTCCTGTGCCTTTACCTCCGCTTCTTTTATCAGCAGTTCGCTTCGGCCAATCGCCTCTTTGAAAGTTCGCTCGGTTTCTTCGGCTTCTTCGACGGTTGCGCTAGGTTCTACCTCGGCGCTTCGCCGCCGCCCCATGGTCAGAAGCAAAACCGCCGCTGCTCCGACCAGGAGGCCCAGGATTCCAATCAACACGTCCACCTGGGGACACCTCCTTGATTCCATCGTCCTTGACGCTCATCCGCCGCCTCGGTGCGCCGAAGGTGCTGGATTCGGTGAATACTAAGTCCATGCGCCGGTCACCCTCGCCCTCGGGCAGACGTTCCAGCATCTGGAACGAATAGGCGAGGCCGGCGCATAAAAAGGCCGACTCATCCTGTCTTGAAAGCTCATCGATGAGGCGGTCGTAAAAGCCCCCGCCCTGGCCCAACCTCGCTCCCTCAGGGCTGAACCCAAGGCCCGGCACGCACATCAGGACACGTCCCATTGTCGCGGGCCCAACCTCCCGCTCTTTCGACGGTTCTCGCACTCCGAAGGCACCCGGCGCGAGATCGTCGGAGCATCGAACCGCGATCAGCGACAGCCTCGGTGGGTCGCCGGCCATAACCTTGGGAAAGAGAACCTGCCGGCCGCTGGCAAGCGCGTCGGTCATGATGGCGTCAGTCATTACCTCGTTGTCTTTGTCCGCGTAGAGGGCCACAGCCGAGGCCTGGCGGTAGGCTTCGGAGCCCAGCACCCGGCGCTGAATGGCCAGAGAAAGCGACTGCGCAAGCCCTGCGGGCATTGCCTCGCGAGCTCGGCGGAGAATCGCTCTTAGGTATTGCTTGTCATCCGCCAAGGACCCTGCCAAGGCGGCCGGAGAAAGTGAAGGGCTGGCTCCCGTTCAAGCGCCGTTGGAAACGGGCCCGAATCGGGTAGCGCCCGATCTCAGGCATCGGGCTTTGCAAACCCTGCAACCGGTGAAAGGAGATCTGCCAGCCATCGCTCTGCGAGTCGGCTTGAATCCTGATGAAAACGATGCGTCAACCGCCCTCTTTCCGGCTCCACTACCCCGTCCGCTGAGTTTCCAATGCTGCTCCCGGCAGCACTGGGGTACGGCTTCCAGGTCAGCGCTCAGCAACAGCGCCGATTGCCTGCGCAAGCCGTCCGTTCAACGCTTCAATCTGCCCGATAAGTTCCTCGTGTTCACGCTTGAGGCGTTCCAGTTCTTCCGCGAAATTCAGGGCCGCCAGAATCGCGATATTGATCGAGGCTGCCGCCTGTCCCGCCTCCCTGATTTGTCTTATCCGCGCGTCAACTTCCTGAGCAATGTGCCGTACCCAATCGTCGCCGCCATCGCTGGCGACTACCAGGTTTTGGCCCATAATCTCGACGTTGACGCCCTTCATCCGCTATCCGAGGTCGAGGCCGTTAAACCGTTCGAGCATCTTTTCGATCCTGCCCCTTACCTCCGTGCGCTCGCTTTCCAGTTCGCGCCGTTCGCCATCCATCTGTTTAAGCTGGGAGTTTGCCTCCTCGAAACGGCGTTCAGATTCCGCCAACTTGCGCACCAACGCTTCGTTTTCTCCCTGAAGCTGCTGAATTCGGTTGATTGACTCCTGGACCCGCTCCTCAAGCTGTTTAAGAGCGTCAAATGACATCGGCTAACTTCCCTTTCAACTCTATGTATCGATAAATAAACATGTCAAGCTGCATAAGAACCCCTTGGACTGACAGGGGTCTCGTCATCCTGGAACAGTTCCTCCACGAAATCCCCCGGATCGAACGGCTCGAGGTCTTCCAACGCTTCTCCGACTCCAACGAACCTGACCGGAAGGTTAAGCTGGCGAGCTATCGCCAGCACCATCCCGCCCTTGGCCGTCGAATCAAGTTTCGCAAGAATTACGCCACTAAGCGTTACCGCTTCGTTGAATAGCCGTGCCTGACTGAGGGCATTCTGCCCAGTCGTCGCATCGAGGACCAGCCAATTCTCATGTGGGGCCCCAGGAAGTTCACGTCCCACGACCCGCGCAATCTTCTTGAGCTCCTCCATCAGATTGACCTTGGTCTGAAGCCGCCCGGCAGTGTCTATCAGGAGCACGCGTGCGTGACGTGCAGTCGCCGCCTTGAGCGCGTCAAACGCAACCGCTGCTGGATCGGAACCCTGCTTCTGCTTGACAATTTCGGCTCCTGCGCGCTGGCACCAGACTTCCATCTGCTCAATGGCGGCGGCGCGAAACGTGTCGGCCGCAGCAACGACCACCGGGCCACGCTCGGCTTTAAAGCGAGCAGCGAGCTTCGCGATAGTTGTCGTCTTGCCGACTCCGTTGACTCCGGAAAGCATTATCACCAGCGGCGCGCCTGCGGCCGGCTCTGCTATCGGCCGCGCCACCGCGGTGAGCATGTTACCCATCTCTGCCTTGAGCGCTTCGCGAATCGTGTCGGGCCGTGCCTCACCTCCGAGCCGCGAGCGGACCGCCTCAACCAGGTGAAGGCTCGCTTCAACGCCGACATCGGCTCCAATCAGCGCCTCTTCAAGTCCCTCATATATCTCGTCGAGGCGGGCGCGGCCGGTGATCGCGGAACGAAGCCGCTGAAGAAATCCCTGACGCGTGCGCAGCAGGCCAAGACGCGGCTTTCGCGAAGGCAGCGCCAACTCTGTGCCAGCCCTTTCGTCCTGTGCAACGGCCCGTTCGGTAACCCTATCCGCCGGTTTCTCAGGCTCCTCGGCTCGGCGCAGTTGTGCTTTGTCCTCGAAAGCGCCACTGCGCTCAGGTTGTCTGGATGGGATGGGCTCAGCCGCGGCTGCCGCCTCCGAAGCCTCACTGGGCGGTGCATGCGCTGGGACCTCCGCGGCCAGCGTCGGAGGCTTAGGTTCGGGGCGTTCGAGCTCATGTAGTGTGCCATGATGTGCGCCGGTCGGCCGGACAGGCGCCGTCTTTCGCCCGCGTCCGTGAACCTGATCGGCGCGAGTCTTGGCCGCCGCACCTGCCGGTTTGGGAGGACGCAGGTAACTGCGAGGGCGCCTCTTGCGCTCGCTAAGCTCGATCAGCAAGGCGAGACTCAAGAGGCCAATCTGCAGCCCCACGGCTGCGATTAGCGCGACCAGCATGTTCCCCGTGAACACCACCTGAAACGTCCTCTCGATCCTAAGCAGGTTGATGAAAAGGCCGTTTCATCAACCTGCTCCCCTCACTGTAATCTCTCCCCGGGGGAGAACTAAAAGAAGGAAGCCGTGTTTGTGCAGGGTGTTGAGCGCCGACTCCTTCCAAGCGTCATAATCGCCAGTTTCTCAACTCCCCGTCAGGCCCCGCGGAGCGCCCGAAGGGCACGCTTGCGGCCGGATGCATAGCAGAGGATACCAGCCTCCGCGCACGACGAAAACCGCGCGTCAGCGAGCGGCTATGACGTTTCTCAAGCCTGCTCCGCGATCTGCACTGAGATGACGCGGGAGAGGCCGGGCTTTTCCATCGTGATGCCGTGAATCTGGTCGGCGCGCTGCATGGTGCGCTGATTGTGGGTTACGACGATGAACTGGGTGCGTTCCTTCAGTTCATTTATCAGTGCGGTAAACGCCGCCAGGCTGAACTCGTCGAGCGGGGCGTCAACCTCGTCCATCACGCAGAAGGGGCTCGGATTGAGCAGGAAAAGGGAGAAAATCAGGGCAAGCGCGGCCAGGGCCTTTTCACCGCCGGATAGCAGGCCGATTTCCTTTACGCGTTTACCGGCGGGCTGAACCAGGATGTTGACTCCTGCAGCCAGCGGATCTTCCGGATTTTCGAGCTGGAGCAGTGCACGGCCTCCGGGTAGAAGTTTGGGAAAGATCTCCGCAAAATTGCGCGCCGCACCGTCGAAGCTTTCGCAGAAACGCCGGCGTGCTTCACGGCTCAGTTGCTGCACGGTCTCCTTGAGGTTGCTCATTGCCGCTTCGAGGTCCTGGCGCTCGCGCTCCAGCGTTGCGCTGCGCTCCTCGAGCTCGCGCATCTCGCCTTCGGCCGCCAGGTTCACCTCGCCAATCCGTTGCAGCCGGGCGCGAAGCTCGTTCAGGCGCGCCTCGTCGGCTGCCTGGTCGCGGCCGGCACAGGCCTGCGTTATCTCCTCGGCAACCGTATCGAACGGGGCGCCAAACTTGTCGATGAAGCCGCGCGACAACTCCTCGACGAGCGTGGCTGCGCGTTCACGCGCCAACTCGCATTCGACCATCTCAGCTTCGAGCCCGCGTTGACGGCGCTGTTGCTCGTCGAGGTTGCGGCGCCGCTCGCCGAGCTGGCCGCTGGCGGCGTCGTAGTGTGCCGCGAGCTCGGCGATCCGCTGCTCGTGGTGAGCCAGAAGGGAACGGTCCTCAACGTCCTTGGCGTCGAGCTTTTCCAGTTCTCGTGTGAACTCGGCGCGTTCGGTCCCGGCACGCACGCGGTTCGCTAGAGCCTCGGCAATTTGCGCTTGCAGCTCTTCGGCGAGGCTGCGCTGATGGGCAAGTTCACGCGCTGCGGCGTCGCAGCGGGCCGCAAGCGCCTGGGCGCGCGCTGCAGCTTCGGCCAGCTCCCGCCCAGCCGCTTCGAAAGCGGCCTTATGCTCTTCGACCTCCGTTCGCGCCGTAGCCAGATACGCGCGAAGTTGGCGCTCGCCCACCGCCAGCTCTTCGAGCTGGATATTGGTTGCGGCAAGCTCGTCGACTATTTCGGCGCCGCGCCGTTCGGCGTCCTCGAGGCGCGCCTGGGCTAGAGCAAGCCGTTCCCGGCAGGCCGAGACGGCCGCCAGGCGCTGGCCATGCAAGCGCTCGGCATCGCGGGCAAGCTGGCGCGCTTGGCTTAGCGCTGCTTCGCTTCGCGAACGCTCGGCGCGCGATGCCTGCAGCGCCTGCTCGGCCCGCGCCGACGCTTCCTGCGCTTTTGCCGCTGCGTCGGTGGCTTCGTCCAATGACGGCAATCCATAGCCGTACCCGGCACTCGCCTCCGGATCGAGGCTGCCCCCGCTGATCGTCCGCCCGGGCCTAACGACGTCGCCCTCAGGAGTGACGAAAACGGTGCCGTAGCCGTTCAGCTCAGCGGCGCCCAGCGCGGATCCGATATCTTCGGCCACCACCACGTGACCCAGAAGCGATTCGACCGTGGTGCGGTAACGCTCGTCAATTTCGAGCATGCCGACCAGCGGCCCGGCGATTCCCGGAGCGTCGATAATATGGGCCGCCGCCGAAGCCTGACCGGGCTGAACGATGAACGTCAGGCGGCCCGCAGCGTTCTCCTTAAGCAGCTCGATCGCGCGAACGGCCAATGCCGGTGACTCGACAATGGCAGCTTCGCCGTCCTCGCCCAGAGCGGCCGCGAGCGCAGGTGCAAGGGACGGCGGTGCCTCGAGCACGTCGGCGAGCAGAGGAGGGTCCGTCGCCGGGCGATCGCCGTTAAGCGAGCGCATCACAGTCTCGAGCCGGCGTGCCGCGGGCCGCTCTTTGAGGGCCTCCGCACGCCGGGCGGCGGCTGCGTAAGTCGTCCGGGCGCTTGCCAGCTCGGCGCTGGCACGCGTCGCAGCTTCGAGCTGTTCCATTTCGTGTTGGGCCGCCGCACGGACGGTCTCCTCGAGGCCCGCAGTCTCTGAGCGGCGCGCCTCGAGGACGCTTCGAACCTCCTCGAGTGCCTGCTCGGAAGCCTCCAGAGCACGGCGCAGGTCCTCAAGCTCGGTCGCACCGTTCTGACGGCGCTCGCTCAACTCGGCTTTCTCGCCGCTCAGGTTCGCCAAGCGGCTTCGCAGCACGGCCGCCTCGCGCACCGATTCCGTGAGCTGGTCGCGAAGCTCCTCGGCTTCGTTCTCAGCCGCCTTAAGAGAGGCACCAGCATCGCGATGGCTTTGCTCGAGTTGAGCCAGCGTGGCGTCGAGCCCACGCTCGCTTTCGTTTACCTCACGGGCAAGACGGGCTCCGGCTTCGGCGCGTGCGGCACGTACCAGGACCACCCTGCTTTCCAGTTCGTCGACGCGCGCGCCCAGCTCGGGTTCCAAGCGGGTCAGGGCGTCTAGGCGGCGTGCCAGGAAGTCACGCGATCGGGAACGTTCGCTCATCGCGGCGCCGAGGTTCTCGCGCTCGCGACGTTCGGCCGCAAGCTCACCTTCGATGGCCCGTACAGATTGTTCCTGCGCGCCGAGCGCCTCCTGCGCCTCGTCTGTCGCCCGGCGGGCGTCGGCCAAGGCTGCCTCCAGATCGAGGGTGCGCTTGCGCGCGCTCTCGAAGGCGCTCTGCTGGGCGGCGATCCGCGCGCCCACACAAAGCCGTTCAAGCTCGTTCAGTTCGGCGCGCACGGCACGATAAGTCTCGGCCTTTTTCGCCTGATGGCGCGCGTGCGAGAGCTGACGCTGAATCTCCGACAGTACGTCGGTTACCCGGCCAAGATTCTCCCGGGTGCGTTCCAGCTTGCGCTCGCTAAGCTCACGACGACCGTTGAACAGGGCAAGCCCGGCAGCTTCCTCGATTAACGTGCGCAGTTGCTCCGGCTTGGCCTGGACAATCTCTTCGACACGTCCCTGCTCGACCAGGGCGTAGCTTCGGCTATGGACGCCCGCCGCCATGAAAAGCTCGGTGATGTCCTTGAGCCGGCAGGGAACCCGGTTAATCAGGTACTCGGAATCGCCCGAGCGGTAAGCGCGCCGTGTAACGCAGACCTCATTCAGTTGAGCATAAGGTTCCGGCAACGACCGGGCGTCGTCGCTCTCCATGGTGAGCGACACCTCCGCCATACCGGCGGCCGGGTTGGAATCGTTGCCAACGTAGATGAGGTCCTCGGTAGTTTTGCCGCGAAGCCGCCCAGCCGCCTGCTCGCCTAGCACCCAACGGATTGCGTCCATCACGTTGGACTTACCGCACCCGTTGGGGCCGACGATCGCCGTCGTTCCCTGCGAAAAGTTCAGCAGCGTGGGTTCGAGAAAGGACTTGAAGCCGATTAGTTCGACAGACTTAAGCCTCATGCCGCCACCGCCCCGCCGTCATAAAACCATTTTATTTTATCCCAGACTTGCGCGCGCCGGTCAAACCCTGACAGTCACAAGTCGGGTTCCTGTGTCAGAGCCCGCGATGCCCATGTAGGCGCGAGAGAACTCGTGACCGGCAAGCAGCGCGCACGATGAAGCACCGTCCCGGGGCAGGACAAGCGCCATGCGGGCTGCGGGATGTCGTGGGAGCACGAGATGCGGTGGAAAGTGGGATGGGGAAGGGTGAAAGCGGGGCGGCGGACTGGAGATTTTTTTCTGGCCGCCTGCCCCGCGACGCTTCGCGCCAACGGGTTGGTGCACAAACATTTCACCAACCCGTCCCCTCGCTGTAATCCCTCCCGAGGGAGAGAGCTAAAGGAAAGAAGCCGGTTTCTTCGCAGGGCGATGAGAATCAGTCTCTCTGCCGCGGCGAAATCTCCAGCTTCTGAATACCCTGCTAGTCGACCATCGTCAGGCCGCCGCTTACGCTCAGCACCTGCCCTGTTACGAAGTCAGAGTCGGAGGAGGCAAAAAACGCTACCGCATTTGCCAGGTCCGTCGGCTTGCCCAGCCGGCGCATCGGTATACCCCTCACCATGGCGTCGAACACCTTCTCCCGTCCCTTCATCATCTCCTTGAGGAGCGGCGTATCGGTTGGCCCGGGGCACACTACGTTGACCGTGATGTTGTAGCGGGCGAGCTCGCGCGCCAGCGTCTTCGAAAAGCCGATGATCCCCGCCTTGCATCCGGCGTAAACCGCTTCACCGGTCGAGCCGACTCGCCCTGCGTCCGACGACAGCGAAACAATTTTGCCGTGACCGCGGTCTTTCATCCGGGGCGCGACGGCGCGGCAGCAGTTGAGCGCTCCGCGATAGTTGATGGCGATGACTCGGTCCCAGGTCTCCTGTAGGCTTTCCACGAAAAGTTCAAATTTGTCCCAGCCGACGTTGTTGACGAGCACGTCGATGGGTCCGAGATCGCGCTCGATCTGCGCTACCGCGTTTTCGACGTCGGCCGCTCCGGTCACGTCAATCCGATATGCGCGGGCCGTGCCGCCCGCTTTGGTGACCGCTTCGGCGGTCTCGGTAGCTGCCTGGAGCTGAATGTCGCCGATAGCGACCTTTGCCCCTTCCTCAGCGAGCCGCTCAACGATCGCGCGCCCGATCCCCTGCGCGCCACCGGTGACCAGCGCCACCTTTCCTCCGAGCCGGTGTGCCATCCCTTGCATGTAAGCCTCGACCTCCTTCAGTTGTCGATTAGCCGACGCATACCCGCGTATCGGCTTTTTGTGCTGGCGGTATGTTATACCCCGCAGCCGTTTTTAGCAGAGGAACTTTCTCACATCCCGCGGCTCCGGGAAAGCCCGCGTGCGGGGCGCCGCAGTGCCGGATGAGCCGCCGAAACCGCGGCCCTCCGGGCTCCCGGCCATTGAGTTGACCTCACTGCTTGTAGCCGAAACGGCGGAGCATCGCGCGCCGTTCGGCCTGCTCCGCTTCGCCCTCAACTCCGCGCGGCGACTCTCCGTCGATAACTCCCAGCACGCCGGCGCCGCCGCCGTCGCGGGCGACGATCGCCCGCAGCGGATTCGCGCTTGCGCAAAAGACGGTGCAGACTTCCGAAACCGCCTTGATCCTGCCGAGCACGTTTACGGGGTAAGCGTTGCCCAGGATTATCACGAAGACATGTCCGGCGCCGATCGCCCGCACGTTCTCGGTCGCCAAACTCTCCAGTTCGTTATCGGTGCCCGTGTGGCGCACCAGGCATGGCCCTGAAGCTTCAGCAAAGGCCAGCCCGAAGCGGATTCCCGGTACCGCCTCGGCCAGGGTTTCGTAAAGATCCTCGACGCTTTTGATGAAGTGCGTTTGCCCGATTATGACATTGGCGCCTTCGGGCCGTTTCACTTCGACGCTAGCCAGTTCCATAGTCATGAGATCTCCTGCTAAGACAACCGAATGATAGCCGCGCCGGAGCGGGAGCGGAAAGGCAACGCTTAGCCGCATCCGGGGAGAGAGGGCGTGCGTGTCCAGGACGTGCGGCCCGGCGTTAATTGGCGAGAAGCGTAAAACCGCCGAAAAGCGAGCTTCCAGCCTACTTCTACCGGCTTTCGCGAGCCGCCCAACGAACTTTTCTCAAAAGCGACGCTATCGAGCGGATCGACCTGTCGCCGACGCCGCAAGCGCTGCGGCTGACGGCGGCCTTGATCGCCGCGCTTGCGGACGGCAACCCGCGCGCAACGACCCGTGCCGCGCAAGCGCTCAGCGACGAGCTCTGCCGATCGCTCAGCCTGCGCGCACCCGCGGTGACCGTCGACACCGTGCGTCCGCGCAATGTGCGCGGTGAACTGCACGGGATCTTCTACCCGTCGGCACGGCCGCGGATCGTGCTCTGGATGCGCACGGCGGCGCGCCACGATGTGGTCAAGCCTCGGACGTTTCTACGGACCCTGATGCACGAGCTTGGGCACTACTTTGATTACGCGCTGCTGGGACTCGATGAATCGTTTCATACCTCGGGCTTTTTCAAGCGCGAATCGTCATTGATGAACGCGCTGGCCGCAGCGTTCGTGGAGGGCGACGCGCGGATGGCGGAGCGTCCTTCGCCTGGGCGCGGTCAGAGGTAATGGCTTAGGCGCCGGCGAGCCAGCAGATCTTTACGCGGAGTGTTGTGCAAACTGCAGGCACATAGTCAATATGAGCAATCTGGGCTGAAAGCATTAACATGGGCGCCGACGCCGCTACCGTTCCATCTCCTTGCAAAAGTGTTGCTCGACGAAAGGGTGAATGTGTGACGAAGAGGGCAGGGGTGCTTATCCTCAGTTGCCTGCTCGCGGCGCGGATCGCAGTGGCAGCGAGTTCGGTGCAACCGGACCTCGCTTCGATGGATTGGTCTGCGAAGGCACCGCACAGCCTGGCTACGAATCCACCGCCTGACGATGTGGTCAAGGCTTTCATGAGCGACAAGATTCACCACTTCGCCGGATACCCGCTGGGAATCTGTTACGCGCGCTTTGCAGACCTGCGTCGCTCGGGGACGTTATCGCTGGTCGTTAGCGAAGGTGACGGTAGGTTTTGCCACCTTTCCGTAGTTGACAAGATTGCGGGAGGCTTTGAGGACTATGGATTCGATCTGGGTCACTACGAAGAAGGCCCGGAAATCAAGGACCTTGGCGGCGACGGGAATCTTGAGTTAGTCGCTCCTGCGGACCTCACTGGCTATTATGGCGCACTACATTGCATGGCCGAGTGGCCGGTGATTTACGCCTGGACGGGGAGCACTTACAGCGACGTTAGCAGCCGCTACAGGAGCTACTACGAGCAGCAGCTCGCCTCGCTGAAAAAGGAAATTGCGCAGACCGAGGCGCAGAACGAGCGTGCAGAAAAGGCCTTGGCCGCGCAAGGCGCCGGCCCCAAGGCAGAGACCGGCGGCGAAGCCCTCCGCTGGTGGCACCCGCAAGCCTCCGCGCAGGGCAAGGGCGCGAACGCTGGCAAAGGCTCCCAGCCCGTGGCGGAAGAGCATCTGGGCGGCCTGACGGTCGAAGTCCCCGCTCCCGAGGGGCCTCCGCCGCAGCCGCTGGCGCCTCCGGAGCCGGACAGGGCGGGACTGGACTGCGCCAAGGCAGAAGCGGCGAAGATGGAGCGCTTTCTCGGCATCTCGCGCGACGCCGGAATGGGCGACGCGATCAAATGGGCGAATAGCAACAATCCCGTTGACCGTGAGTTCGCCGCCGACGTGCTCGCCGACATCGGCACCCCGGAGGCGATCGAATACCTACACACACTGAGCCGCGATACAAACTCGGAAGTAGCCATGACAGCAAAGCTTGAGCTCAAGCAGGTCAGCCACGGACCGGTCAAACACACCGTTGATCTCGAGTCGATTCCGGACGGCGCCGGCAAGCCGAGCCAATAATCGCAGCAGCCCGCTCCCGGATGCGCACGGCAGGGCGTCCTTCGTCCGGGCGCGGTCAGAGGTAGCGGCTTAAGCGCCGGCGCGCCAACTCGTCAAACACGCGGCGTAATTCCTGCGAGCGCGAGCGCCGCGCGATAAGCACCGCATCGCCGGTGTCCACCGCGACCAGATCCTCGACCCCGAGCAGCACCATCAGCCGCCGGTCGGCACGCGCGAGCACCCCGTCACAGTCGAGCGCGACGACCGATCCGGAGAAGACGTTGCGCTCGCCTGCGCGCAGCGCCGCCCAGAGCCCGTCCCAGCTCCCGACGTCGTACCATCGAAACCGCGCCTTCACGCCGAGCACCCGCCGGCTTTTCTCTATGACGACGCGGTCGAAGGAGTCGAAGTTGAGCCTGCTGTAGAACCGCGCGCGCTCGACCGCGGGCATCGAGGCGAAGCGCCTGAAGGCGTCTGCCAGGTCCGGTGCATGCGCCGCCAGCTCGTCCTCGAGCGTCGCCGTGGTCATCACGAACATTCCCGCGTTCCATAAAAAACGTCCCGACCGTACCATCCGCGCCGCGGCGCGCGCTTCCGGCTTCTCAACGAAGCGGCGCACGGCGAAACCGCCGTCAACCGCGGCGCCGACCTCCTGATAGCCGTAGCCCGGCTCTGCGCGCTCGGGCTTTACGCCGATGACGACGATCGCTGCGCGCTGGCGGGCAAGGCGCAGGGCTCGGGCCAGAGTGCGGCGCAGGCCCTCTGCGGGATGGACGTGATGATCGGCGGGAAGCACGGCTAGAGTGGCCGCGCCGATCCGTTTGCGAATCACGGCTGCCCCGTATGCGATCGCGACCGCGGTCCCGCGTCCTACTGGTTCGGCGATCAGGTTGCGCGCTGGGAGAAGGCCGCGCAGCGTCCGGCGAAAACGCGGGGTTTGGTCAGCGGCAGCGACGACAAAGGTTCGCTCTGCGGGGATCAGCGGCGAAAGCCGCCGGATCGTGCTCTCGAGCAGCGTTTCGCGGCCGTCGAGCGAAAACAGCGGTTTGGGATGGCCGCCGCGGCTCAGCGGCCAAAGGCGCGTGCCGCGTCCGCCGGCGATAACGAGGGCTGCGGCTGGCGGCTGGCGCCCCGGCGCCGCCATCCTCCTATGCCCCGAACTCGCGCAGTTTGGCTTCGAAGAGCGAACGAATCTCGGTCAACGCGGCGTCGTCGCGCGCCTCGAAGCGCAACACCAGCGCCGGCTGCGTATTCGAAGCCCGCGCCAGGCCCCATCCGTTGGGAAATCGCACCCGCACCCCGTCGATGTCGATCACCTCGTAGCGGCCGCGGAAGTAGTCGGCCAGGCGGCGCACGATCTCGAACTTGCGCTCGTCGGGGCAGTCAACGCGGATCTCGGGCGTGACGCTTGCCTTCGGAAGATCGCTGAGCAGCGCGCGCAGTCCGCGGCCCTCGCGGCCGACGATCTCCAACAGACGCAGCGACGCGTAGATGGCGTCGTCGAAGCCGTAATAGCGGTCGGCAAAGAACATGTGGCCGCTCATCTCGCCCGCAAACGCTGCGCCTTCTTGCTTGAGCTTGCTCTTAATGAGCGAATGGCCGGTCTTCCACATGATCGCGCGGCCGCCGTGTGCCTCGATATCGCGGTAGAGGCGGTCCGAGCACTTGACGTCGCCGATAATCGCCGCGCCCGGCCGCTCGGAGAGTATCGCGCGCGCAAAGACCACCATCAGCTCGTCGCCCCATACGATGCGGCCGGTTTCGTCGACCGCGCCCACGCGGTCAGCGTCGCCGTCGTAAGCGATCCCGACTGCCGCGCCCTGGCGAAGCACGGCCGCCTGCAGGTCGCGCATGTTCTCTTCGATGGTGGGATCGGGGTGATGGTGGGGAAAGTGGCCATCCATGTCGATGTACAGGTCGATGGTTTCGACGCCGAGTTCGCGCATCAGCGGCGCCCCCACCGCCCCGCCGCATCCGTTCCCGCCGTCGACCGCGGCCTTGAGCCCGCCGGCGAGCCGAAACTGCGACTTCATGAAGTCGCGGTAGTCGTCAATGACGGGGCGCTCGGTGAGCGTGGCGCGCCGGCCCGTCGTTTCGAAGTCTTCGCGCTCGATGATCTCGCGCAGCCGCTGAATCTCGGCGCCGAAGATGGTTGAAGGACCCACCCCGACCTTGAAGCCGTTGTACTCGGCGGCGTTGTGGCTCCCGGTGAGCATGGCGCCGCCGTCCATCTGCCAGTGGACCACCGAGAAATAAAGGAGCGGCGTCGGGACGACTCCGACGTCGACCACGTCGATGCCGCCTGCCAGTACGCCCTCGATCAGGGCGTCATGCAGGCGCGGCGACGACAGTCGGCAGTCGCGGCCCAGCGTAACCCGGCGCTTGCCCGCTCGCACGAGCATCGTCGCCCATCCACGCCCCAGCCGGACCACGAAGTCGTGGTCGAAGTCGCGCTCGGCTACGCCGCGAATATCGTATTCCCGGAAAACCAGCGGGTTCATCAAGATTAGTCTTGAGCAGGACGATTTCCTATGCAAGGGCGCGAGGCTCGTGGGCGGGACGGTCTCGAAGCGTGGCCAGCGCCGAAGATGGTCCAGGGCCAAAGTTGGGCCAGAGGCGAAGCGTACACCTGAACGCGATGGAACAGAACGCAGTTCAAGGTCAGGCTAAGGGTGACGGGGAAAGGATCTTTCACCGCGCTTTTGCCCCGGCGCTGCTGGCGGCGGTGCTAGCGGCTATCATCGCGCCGGCGGCCGCGTGGCTGGCGGTACGAGGGCGCTTCCCGTTCCCGCGGATCTTCGATCGCGTCGCGATGGCGGCCTCGACCGTTGACGAACGGCGTCCAATCCACGTAGCTTCGGGCCAAACGAGCCGCCATCTGCGTCGGGGCTCCAAACTTTGGCGAGTGTCATATGAGACAACCGGTTGAAAGACGATGGGATCTCCGCGAGTTCATCGAACTCCTCGAGCAGGCGGGCGAACTGCGGCGCGTCAAGGCCGAAGTCGACTGGAACCTCGAGGCCGGAGCAATGAGCCGGCTGGCCTGTGAACGGCGCGGGCCGGCGCCGCTGTTCGAGAACATCACGGGATATCCCGGCCAGAGTCTTGCCAGTGTGCTGTTAGGACCCGGCGAACCGCTGCATGCGAGAACCTCGATTGCGCTCGGCGTCGATCGCAACACCCCACCACTCGAACTGGTCGAGATCGTCCGCCGCGCGCTGCGCTCGCCGCAGACGCCCGTCACCGTGCGCAAGGAGCAGGCGCCGTGCAAGGAAGTTATCCTGAAAGGCGCCGACGCCGACTTGAACCGCTTTCCTGTGCCGTGGGTCAAGTCACTCGACGGGGGCCGCTATATCGGCACCTGGGATATTGTCGGTATACGCGACCCCGAAACCGGCTGGGTTAACTGGGCGACTTACCGCTGCATGCTGAAAGATGCGGGGCACTTCACGGTGCTGCTGCTGTCTGAGGATCAGCACGGCGGCCGCATTTTCAAGAAATACCAGGCCGAAGGACGGCCGATGCCGATCGCGCTCGTGATCGGCGCCGAGCCCTCATGCCATATGGCCGCAACCTCGTCGATCCCGGTGGGCGTCAGCGAAGCGGAAGTTGCAGGCGCGCTGATGGGGCAGGGCGTGCCCATCGTTAAATGCGAGACCAGTGACCTGATGGTCCCGGCAACCGCCGAAATCGTGATCGAGGCCGAGGTGCTGCCCGCAGAGCGGGTCGACGAGGGCCCGTTCGGCGAATTCACCGGCCACGTCACTCATCGCGGCACCGCACCCGTGGCACGGGTCACCTGCATTACTCATCGGCGCAACCCGATCTTCACCATGGCCAACATGAGCAAGCCCTATGACGATTACGCGGTTCCCGCGTACATGCTGCGGGCGGCCTGTGCGAAGAACTGGCTCGAAGACCACGGTGTCAACGTCAAAGCGGTCTTCTATCATGTTCCGGAAATCGCGGTGGTTGCGCTCAAGCCGGCACCGGGCCTGATTCAACGTGTCACGTCGATCCTGATGGCAGGCAGCCGCCTCATCCAGAACGGCATCGTATTCGTAGAGGAGGACGTCGATCCGTCCAACATCGAGGATATTTTCTGGTCGATCTGCTCCCGAATGCATCCCGACCGCTACGCGGTCATCCGCAACGTGCCGGCCCTGCCGTTGATTCCGTGGCTGGAACCAAAGGAGCGGGAAATGCGTCAGGCGCCGCTGTGGATCATGAACTCGACATTTCCGCTGGACTGGACTGAGCACTACCGCGACGAGCACACCAGGGTGTGCGATTTCGCCGACGGGTGGACCGGGGAAATCAAGCAACGCGTCCTTCAGCGCTGGAAGGACTACGGCTACGAGGATATCTAACCGGGCAGGCCACTCCTGAACACCGCAACGCGCAGTTTCAGTTTTTAACCCATCCGGGCGGCTTGGCAGAGTGGCGCGCCGGTGGGCATGACACGAGGATACTTTACGGCGCTTTTTGCTGCGGCGCTGGTGGCCGCGGCGGTGCTAGCGGCTGTCATAGCGCCGGCGGCCGCGTGGCTGGTGGCTCAGGCGGGTTTTCGCTTCCCGTTTCCACGGATTTTCGACCGCGTCGTGATGGCGGCGATGGCGCTGGTGCTGGCTGCACTGGCGAAGCGGCTGCGGCTTGTCGCGCTGCTTCGCGATGGCTTCCGCCGGTCGCCGACGAGCCTGGGCCACGCGGTACGCGGGGTCTTGGCCGGTGCCTGCGTAATCGGCGCCCTCTTCGCGTTGGCGTTTGCCTTTGGGGCTCATGGAGGCCCTCAGAGCGCAAAGGTTGTCGCTCGTCTGCCCGGCTATCTGCTGGGTGCGGTCGCCGTCGCGGTTATCGAAGAAGGGTTCTTTCGCGCATTCCTGCTGGGCGGGATGGTCGATGACTTCGGCCCGGCAGGCGCGCTGCTGCTAAGTTCCGCCGTCTATGCCGTTGCCCACGTCGTGCGTGCGCCTGCGCGTTTTTATGTCGCCGATTTCGAGCCGGCGGCGGGCCTGCGCAATCTCGCGGCGAGCCTCGGCGCCCTCGCTCATCCGCTTGCCTCCGCGCCGACGCTTGTCGGCCTGATGCTGCTCGGCCTGGTTCTCGGCAGCGCCTTTCTCAGGAGCGGATCGATTTATTTCTCCGCGGGACTGCATGGCGTGCTGGTCCTCGGTTCCAAATCGTTTCGCGCCCTCAGGACGCCGAGGGTCAAGCTACCCAGGTGGGTTTCGGGCTACGGCCGGATCGCGCTTATCAGCGGGGCTGCGGGATGGATCGGCGCGTTGATCCTGCTGGCGCTGGTGCCGCTGATCGTCGCGCCGGAGAAAGATTCGGCGATGCGCGCCGCCGGCGACGCCGGCTGGCGATGAAGCATCGCCCCGATGTAATTCGCGGCTTGTGCCGGCGTTGACCGGGGCCGCGATCGGCGAGTGTGACGTCCGATTAATGCCTTGAATAAAAACCGCCTCACGCAGTGCGTCATCCTTCGACTCCGCTCGCAGACTCGCTGCGCTCAGAGTTTGTGAATTTTTAACGCTCCGATTTCACATCTTATTCTGAGCCATCAGCGAAGCGGTTTTCTTTTGCCGCCCTTCGCGCTTCGCACGTCATTCCGAGCAAAGTGAGGAATCCGCCGAAGGCGGTTTTGCTTCACCCCGCAGCGGGGATTCCTCGCTGCGCTCGGAATGACAGATTCCATTTTGTCAATTTGTTTGCGGGAAGCCACACTGGCCTGCGTCCGGGTTGCCGGAGAGTTTGGTGGCGGCGGCGCGACCACCAATGTGGCCGCGCGGAGCGGGCTATCCTGCCGTAGCGGAGCGCCGCGCTCTTACTTCACTTGGCCAAAGACGAAACATCTGCACACTCCGTCAAGACGTCTTGACGGAGTGGTCACGCTGCACGAAAAAGGTTGCGACGCCGAGGGAGTCGAGAATGGGCTTGATCCGACTCACCAAGTCGCGGTGGCGAGGAGTCTCCGGGAATGCGATTCCGATTGAATCGCCAGAGCGATGATGCGTCGCGTGCAGGCACGCCGCCGAGTACAAGGCTTCGGCGACATGAACCCGCACTGCCCCGCTCTTAAACGGGCTACCATATCGATTGGTGTTAGATTTTGAGGAAGTCTCGCCTTTCGCCTCGATGAGCAGTCGTCCAGAAATTCCGGTCCGGTTCGCTATGATATCTATTCCGTGCTCACGGGTAGTGGCGCGCGACGCTATCTCATAACCGGTCGCCTTAAGATGCTCACACACAGCCTCGATGACATCATTCTCGGTAAGCATCGGTGTTCCTCCAGTTCGTCTTCAAACTTTTAACGCCTTGGAGCAAAAGTCCCATCTGCAAAGCGCGTCGCGGTTGCGGAGCGGGCGAAGCCGCCAGCCGCATAGCACATGTATTCCGCATCGGCTGCCCGGCGCTCGATTTCCTCCCAGTCACGGTGCGCCATGAACCGGCCGTCTGGCCTTCGTTCGCCTGGTTCGGCGGCTTGTCGGGCGTGGGCAAAGCCGCCAGCCCTGTGCCCGATCGCAAGCTCGGCTAGTCTGGCGCCCCGCAAATAAATTGACAAAATGGAATCGGTCATCCTGAGAGTTTGTGAATTTTTTGTGTTTAGGGATCGCATTTTAGGCTGGGCGGTGGATGATGTGGAGGAGGGGGGTGGGGTGATGGAAGAAGTGCTGCGGCTGCGCGAACCCAATCGCAAACAGATGATCCTTCAGCCGACGGATATCGACGGCCTGATTGAAGCCGATCATCCGGCGCGTGCGATCTGGCGGGTGC
>JAJYVB010000298.1 GCA_021792265.1 Deltaproteobacteria bacterium
GCGACGAATTACACGTACGAACCGTTCGGCGCGACCACGGTCGGCGGCTCCGCCAATGGCAACTCGTACGAATTCACCGGCCGCGAGAACGATGGCACCGGGTTATACTTCTACCGTGCACGTTACTACAGCCCCACCTTTCACAGATTCATTGCGCAGGACCCGCTCGGCTTCGCCGGTGGCGACACGAA
This sequence comes from Deltaproteobacteria bacterium, assembly GCA_021792265.1. Lineage (GTDB taxonomy): Bacteria > Desulfobacterota > Binatia > Binatales > Binataceae > JAJYVB01. The sequence continues at coordinate 192 of JAJYVB010000298.1, forward strand.
TCTGTACGGGTACGTTTACAATGCTCCGACGGACCTGACCGACCCTACTGGCCAACAAGCCGAGATGATTTGCGAGGAAGCCCCTCAGTTGTGCGAGGAGGCCGGCGAGGGCTTGTCAGCGCTGATAAACGCCGTTGGCGCAGCAGTCGCTGGCGCCGCGGACCTGCTTTGCCACAACGATAGAAAGCAAAAGTGCGAGGAACAATACAACAATGATATCGCTATCTGTCGTACTCTTCCGGATCGGGGGGGCGCGGTCTCGTTGCTACGATTCGGCGATAAATCGAAAAGGCCGATGCGAACAGGACTGGGATCCGCTGCCGCCGCTAATAACCTGGTAGGGCAAATGGGCATCTTTCTAGAAGTCAGCGGCACTATCGAAGATGCGAATGGTTCAAGACCCTTCGAGCTACAAATTTTCGATGCTTGCGTTGATCCAAACACGCCATATAAGGACTTCGCCAGCCGTATTCATTGCCCAGCACTCCTTGATCGCGACTTCGACGTATATGGCGTGAGCCAACAACAAGCACAGGAACTGGCACTCAAGTACGTGCGCATTCGAACAGAAGGGGCTACCATCAGAGATCACCAGGGGCAAGTCGTCAAGCTTTGATCTCGGGCTTAGTTCATGGCTGGCTTTAGGCTTTCTGGCTGCCGGCTCCAACGCCGGTCCATAGTCAGCGGCTGGCTGGCGTTGCAGTCACGAACCGGCATCTTGGCTGCCAACACTTCAGTCACGGGTTCTGCCTGGCCGCCGCCTATCGTGACGCAACATCGCTGACACGCTCGGCGCAGCGCCTCGCGTGTGTTTTGACGAGACACGTCACTCATCCCCCTGGATGAATACGAATACACAGTCAGTATACGGAAGGCGGCCAAGCCCGCGACTTTACTAGGCAATCAGCGTATACAGTCTGGTAGCAAAGTTCGGGCCGGCGGGTCGTAAGTGCCTGATTTTACTATGGTACCAATGGTATCGGGCGGCTGGCGGCAGCGACTGAAGGGAAAAGCGGCCCGCGCCGCGATGGGAACCGCGCGATCCGGTGCACGTCAGGCCGCCTTGGCGGCGTCGATCGGCGGGCGTCGATAGCGGCTTCGCTCTCCGCAGGGGGCTGGAGTAGAATCGGCGGCGGTAACGAGCCATGGCTGATTGGGAGCCCGCCGCTTATCGCGATTACAAGTGGATCGTCCGCGACCCCGAGCTGCTGGGCGGCAAGCTGGCGGTGCGGGGTACGCGGCTGTCGGTTGCATTCGTGCTGGCCTGTCTCGGGGAGGGGATGAGCGCGGAGGAGATCGCGCAGACCTATGGGCCCTTCCCGCGCGAGGCCATACCGGAGATCATGAAGGTCGCCGCCGAGCTCCTCGATTCGGGGCATGTGGCTGCTTGACGCTAACATGCCGGTGCAGCTGGTCGCGCTGCTCGGCGAGTTGGGCATCGAAGCCGATTCGGCGGTGGCGCGCGGCTGGAACACGCTCAGCAACGGCGCCCTGGTGAGCGCGGCCGTGACGGCGAAATTTACTGCGCTGCTGACGCGCGATCGGCTGTTCGGAGAGTCAGCGGCGCAAGCGCTCGAGGTCTATTCCAAGTTCGGTATCGTGCGCGTCACACTGCCGCAATTGCGCGCCAGCCAATTCTTGACGGCCTTTCGCGCGGCATGGCAGACGGCGCGAATCGTCCCGGCTCCGGAACAGATGATCGAGTGGCCGGCATAGGTTAGCTCGAAATCCTTGCATCGAAATCAACGGCACTGCGCTGTGAGCCGCGCGCTTCCTTCCCGCCAGCTTCACCCTTAGCCGCTTCTCCGAAAGTTGAGGCGTTCGCTCTGCGGGCACGCCGGTGCCGTCGCTGAGCTGCGGCGGGCTGTCGCTGTCCGGCCTTGACCGCGCACCAGGGTGCAAGGTGTAAACTAGCATCTGCTGGCTTCTCAATGCGCGCGGGCCTAGAGCGTGAAGCGTTGAGAGCGGTTTACGGACGCGCGAGGGCGCGCAATCGATGGCTCGCGAGCGCTGAGGCAGCAGGTTCCATGGGACGGCTTACTATCGGTGAACTCGCGCGGCGCGCCGGTGTCAATCGCGAGACGGTCCGATACTACGAGCGGCGGCGGCTGCTGCCGCGCCCGACACGCGCGGTTACGGGCTACCGGCTCTTTTCGGATGACGACGTTGACCGCCTGCGTTTCATCAAGCAAGCGCAGGCCCTGGGTTTCACGCTCGACGAAATCGCTGAACTGCTGGATCTGCGGCTGGGCGAACGGAGATCCTGCGACGAAGTGCGTGCGCGGGCGGCGCGCAAGCTTGCGGATGTAGAGGCAAAAATCGCGGCTTTGGGACGAATGCGCCGCACGCTGGGTAGTCTTATCGCTGCATGCAAGGCGCGCCAGCCAACGGCGTTCTGTCCGATTCTGCAGAGTCTCGAGGCGGACGGTTCAGCCAACGCCAAGAGACTCAAACGATGATTTGAGCCGTTCCGATTTATGGTAGGATTTCGCGCGGCTCCAAAGCCCGAAAGCTGGTCTTTTCGTTCGGCCTCCCCGGCGACACGAACAACCGACTAAGGATCAACTCTGGCGCTTTATTGGGGCCGCGCGCCTGAGTGGTGGACGCGCCGTTGAAGCGCGAAGCGGCTCGAATATCGAAACGGGAGTTACCCATGCTTACGATCGGACTGACCGGAGGTATCGGATCCGGCAAGAGCACCGTGGCGCGCTACCTGGGCGATCTCGGCGCTCTCGTATGGGACGCCGACAAGATCGGCCATGCGCTTTACGAGCCGGGCGCCGAGGCGTACGGCGACCTGATTTCGACGTTTGGCCGTGAAATCCTCGATCCGGCCGGGCTCGTCGATCGCAAAAAGCTCGGCGCGATCGTTTTTTCAGATCCGCAGGCGCTCGTGCGCCTCAATAAGATCATGCATCCGAGGATGTTCGAGCGGATGCGCGCGATGGTAGCGCGGGTGCGCGCAGAGGGCGAGCGGCGCTCGATAGTGATCGAGGCGGCGATACTAATCGAAGCTAACTGGCAGCCGCTCTTCGATCGGATCTGGCTGGTCGTCGCATCGCGGGAGCATGTGTTGGAGCGGCTCGCACGTGACCGGGCGATGGACCGCAAGCGCGTCGAGGCGCGTATCCGCGCGCAGCTTCCTGACGCCGAGCGGCGCATGCACGCTACGGCGGTGATAGAAAACGACGGCTCGCTTGAGGACCTGCTTGCCCGCACCGCAGCGCTGTGGCGCGAAACCGTCGCGCGAGGCGCGGGCGCTGACTAAGATAACCGTCGTATCTCCGGATTTTGACGGAGGCCGGCCTGGAGGGTAAGCGATGAGAATCCTGGTCATGGGCGCAGGGGCTATCGGAGGCTACCTCGGCTGCCGCTTGCAGCAGGCAGGCGAGGACGTGATTTTCTGTGCGCGGGGCGAAACCTGCGCGTTCTTCAAGAGCACGGACTCGCTGTCGAAAGCCCGCGGGGAGACGCTACTATCCCGGTGCGTGCGACTGCCGACCCACGCCAGCACGCACCTTACGACCTCGTGATCTTCGCCGTGAAGTCGTACCACACCGTCGAGGCGGCGCGG
>JAJYVB010000037.1 GCA_021792265.1 Deltaproteobacteria bacterium
CGCCACACCCTTCCCGGCCGTAAGTCCCCACGGGGTTACCAGCACATTGAGGGGAATGCACATCGGCACTCGCAGCTTCATCTGGCCGCCTCATTTCATCAGCCCTATGCCGCTGCCTGGGTACTCAAGACGAGTCAACCCAGCGGAGAGTGCGCGTGTCAGATCCATCTGCCGAGCGCGATACCGGCAACCGCGCTGAACGCGCCCGCCGCAACGCTTCCGACTATGTAGAGCGCCCCCAGCAGCAACTCTCCGTCCTGCAGCAAGCGAACCGCTTCGTACTCAAAAGTTGAGAACGTCGTATAGCCGCCGACAAAGCCGACAGCGAAGAAAAGACGCCAGTAAGGGTTGAGAGATACCCGCTGCTCAGCAAACGCCAGAAAAAATCCAATGATGAAGCTTCCCGTGACATTGATCGCGAAAGTGCCGTAGGGAAAGGCTGGACCGAAACGGCCGGCAAACCAACCTCCAACCAAATACCGGGCTGCCGATCCGATCCCGCCGCCCAATGCAACCAGAAGAATCGCCGCCACTCTAGACGCCCTTTCCCTCCTGGCTTCGTCCCAGCAGCGCCCGCATCATCTCCGTTCTTCCGACAATTCCGAGCAGCCGGCCCTTGTCGTCCACCACCGGAAGCCGCTTGACCCGCTTCTCCGCCGAAAGCGCAAGCGCGCTTGCAACCGGCATCTTCTCGTGCACGGTTATCACCTCGCGCGTCATCAGCTCCTTGACTGACTTGGCCCGCAGCTTCTGCAGATGCCCGCGCGCCTCGCCGCTTATCCTGGCGATGGGAATCCTCGCTCTCAGCAGCTCGACGACGCCCGGCCAGCTTTCACGGCTCACGCGCGAAATCAGGTCCGAGTCGGCGATAATCCCAACCACGCGGCGCTGGTCGTCGACCACGACGACGCGCTTGTGGGCCGACGACACCAGCATCTCGAACATTTCTTCGACGGTTGCCGATTCGTGCACCGTTGGCACCTCGCGCGTCATCACATCCCCAACGGCCGCCTGCTGGCCCGCCGGATGAGCCTCCGGATGCCATTGCGGCAGGTGAACCGCTGCAATCGTGTTCAGGACATCGAGACGGCCCAGGATCCCAATAAGCTTACCCTCACGATCGACGACCGGAAGCCGCTTGAGATGCTTTTCGACCATCAGCCTCGCCGCCTGGCCGAGAACCGCTTCGGGACCAATCGTTACAACTTCGCGCGTCATCACCTCCGACACTTTGCGCTCTGGATTTTCTAGGGATTCATGCAGCTCGCGAACAAACTCGGGATCGGCCGCGCGCTTCAGGCTCAGGGTCACGTTCATTCCGCCCCGCGTCAGCAGGTCGCTGTCACTCACCATCCCGGCCACTCTGCCTTGCTCGTCGGTCACCGGAACGGCGGTGAAGTCCTTGTCCAGGAGCAGTTCGATGACCGCGGTGATCGGGCTGTCAGGCCGCACAGAGGCGACCTCGCGACGCATCACCTCGGCAACTTTCACGTCGGGCAGCCCTTCCTTGAGGGGCGCGCCCGACTGCACCACGTCCACGTCCTGAACGATGATCAAAGCGTTCGGCGCCATCTCACGCAGAGGATCGATGACGCGCTCGACCCGCTCGGGCCGATCCACAACGGTAATCACGATCGGCAGATCCATCGACATGCGCAGGATAGCCGCCGTATGAATCACCGAAGACGCGCCGAAGCCTGCGATCCCTCGTATCGCCGTTGCGCCGCTGCATCCTTCGCGCCGAAGCAGCTCGACAATCGCCGTGTACAGCGCCTTGTGATGGTAAAGATCCGTTTCGCCAAAAAAGATGGTGAGCTGTTTGCCCTTTCCGGTGAACATCGTCACCGACCTCCAGATCCAGAGTGCACGCAGGTCCAAGCCTGCCGAACGTTCATGCGAAAGCCTACCAGACGCCCGACGCCGGCAATTGAAAAAGACCCTGTACCCTCACGGCAGAGTCCTTTCGCAAAAAAGCTCCCAACGCGCGTTCGACAGCGGCAGGGTGACGGCCTGAGCTACCGGCGAGGGCAATCGAAGAGGCAGAGGCATCGGCTAAGTTTAGGTACTCGTCTATTCGACAGCCGATCAGCGCGAGGCGAGATCTCAAGGCAGCCCCGCCAAGGTAAAGTTGGCCGGTAATCCTTGCACCCCTCACGTCGATCCCCTTGGAATGTACCTGCGAGAGCGGATTGCTGTTGGTTAAGAGTTCGCGGATGATCTCCGCTCGAATCTTGCGTTCTTCGCCCCACGTCCCGCCTTTAGCCGGATCATCCTGATCAGGATTGCCTGACCGGAAATCGGCAGGCTGGCCCACTCGCGATGCCTCGATCAGCTTCTTTTCCGCTTCGGTTAGCTCCATACCGTCTTCACCTTATCGAGCGAGGAGACTTGTTGCATGCGAAACAGCCGATCGGATGTAGCAGACCCGGCGGCCGAGGCCGCGACTTAGTCTCTTTGCAGTTTTTAATTAGTGCATGCTGTGGCGCCTGCAGCAATTCCCGCAGGCCGAGAGACCATTGGCAGCATCGTGTTCCAACCGCCGATACAGCGTGCGCACGCCCAGGCCGATCGCGTTGCGCCACTCTCGCACGTTGGCCGGCCACCGGTGGCGTCTGAGCGCCTCCGGACACTCGGCGCGCACGCGTCGCGGCGCGACTCGTTTTCAGATTAGGCTATGCCGCGAATGCGCCCGCCTGCGTTGACGCGGGACTGTAGCGTCTGCCAGTTTGGGCACAGTTGTGCCAGATCGCTTTTCTTCGAGGGGCTGAAGCCGCTCCGTCAGGTTGATGAAAACCCTATTAGCCAACCTGGTCCCCTCAATGTAATCTCTCCCCGAGGGAGAACTAACGGAAGGAAGCCGGTTTTTTTGCAAGCCGCGCAGATGCCGACGGTGAGGGACCATGAGTTTTGAGGGGCTCAAGGAGCAAAGGGTTGCAGGACCTAAAAGCTGGGCCGACGCCTGCGCGCGCCATCGCTGGCGCATACCGCCCGACTACAACATCGCCGTAGACTGTATCGACCGGCACTTAAAGTTGCAGGACAAGCCGGCACTTTATTACGAGGACGACCGAGGCCGGCGCGAGGTCTACACCTTCGCGCGGATAGGCGAGCTTAGCCGCCGTTTCGCCAACGCGCTGAGAGGCCTGGGGATAAAGCGTGGCGACGTGGTAGCACTGCATTTGCCGCAGATGCCCGAGGCAGCCATCGCACACCTGTCGCTCTATCGCTTGGGGGCGATTGCGCTGCCAATATCACGGCTTTTTGGCGCCGACGCGCTGCGCTACCGGCTCGAGCACAGCGAGGCGCGCGCGATCGTGGCCGAGCCGGAGAACGTTGCCAAGTTGGATTCGCTGCGCGCCGAGTTGCCAGCGCTGCGTCACATTATCACGGCTGGCGCGCACGCTGGCGCGCTCTCGTTCGACGAACTGGCCGCGGCGGCATCCGACCGGTTTACCATGGAGCGCGGCTCGTCCGAGGATCCGTTCCTGTTGATGTACACTTCGGGAACCACCGGAAAGCCCAAGGGGGTTCTGCATGCCTCGCGGTTCGTCGCGGGCTGCAACGGAAACGATTATTGCTGCAACTTCCTGGGCACGGGCGACCTTTACTACAGCCCTGCAGACTGGGCCTGGATGGGAGGTCTGCTCGTTGGTTTGCTGGGCATCTGGCCGTACGGCGTGCCGGTGCTGGCGTACCGCAGCGCCAGCCGCTTCGACCCGGAATTGATGCTCAACTTGATGGAGCGTTACGGCGTGACTCTGAGCTTGCAGACACCTACCGTCATTAAGCAACTGCGCGCCGCCATTTCCCATCCCCGGGAAAAGTTTGCCCGGCTCAGCCTGCGCTGCGTGGTCAGCGGCTCCGAGCCGGTAAGTCCCGAGTTGGGGCGCTGGATGAAGGACGAACTCGGCACCGACTTCAACCAGCTCTTCGGCCAGACCGAAGCAATGGACTTTCTCGGTAACTGCTCAGCCTTGGAGGAGCCGCTGCTCGGCCCCGTGGGCAAGGCTTATCCGGGACACGAAGTGGCCGTTATCAACGATGAGGGCGTCGCGCTAAAGCCGGGCGAGGTCGGTCAACTGGCCCTCGGACGCGACGATCCGGCAGTGATGAAGGGCTTTTGGAAGGATCCTGACGCGATGGCTGAGCGCGTCGTAGGCCGCTGGTTCGGCACCGGGGATCTCGCCTACATGGACGACCAGGGTTACTTCTACTATAAGGCGCGAACGGACGACCTCATCAAAAGTTCCGGCTACCGGATTGGCCCGGGCGAGGTCGAGGCCAAAATAATCGAGCATCCCGCAGTGGCTATATGCGCCGTGGTGGGAGTGCCGGATACGCGCCGCGGCGAAGCTATCAAGGCGTTCATCAAGCTGCGTCCGGGGTTCGAGCCCTCCAGCGGCCTAGTCGAGCAGATCCGAACCGATGTGAAAACGCGGCTGGCTGCGCACGAATACCCGCACGAAATCGAGTTCGTCCAGGACCTGCCCATGACCCTGACGGGCAAGATAAGGCGCAAGGAACTGCGGGAGCGCGAAATTGAGCGCCGCAGCACGGCGCCCAAAAAGCTGCAGGAAGATAAGACCGAAACCGGTTGACAGCCGGAATCTTACCGCGGCGGATACGCAGGACAACCGCCGCGCCGCCGAGGGCGTTGAGCGGTCGCTAGCAAAGGAGCTTATCCCGCCAAAAGCGCGCGAAATTTTGCCGGAAGCCGGTGGATTCAGACGTTCGGGAGGGGCATATTGTTTGAGCGCAGGCTCGCGGAATCGCTCGCAGAATTGCCAATGCGGAGAGGTGGCCGAGTGGTCGAAGGCACCAGATTGCTAATCTGGCGTACTGGGTAACCGGTACCGAGGGTTCGAATCCCTCCCTCTCCGCCAAAATCAGGCTTTACGTCGAATGGTGTCACATCCGCCTGGTGGCAGCTCGGTTGGGGCTGTGGAGCCCATCTGTTCCACGTAGAGCTTGCGAGTCACCATGATATCGCTGCCGGTTACGATGCCAATGGCCTGGCGGCGATCGGGTCGCCAGCCCACCCCGGCAGGCGGCCGGCGCTGGCTGCCGCAATCAGGTTAGTTGCCTCATTAAGCTAGGCGTCCCCGGACATAGCGATGGGAGGGCGCTTGATCAGCTCGGCGGGTCATGCAGCCGAAACGATCGGGTAGGATTCCGGTAGCCGCAGCTACCGGAGGGCTGACCGCCGCCGTGACAGAGTTTACGACACCGATCTGCGCATCGCGCGATGGCGCGCTTGTGCGGGGCTAACTGGCGTGGCTCATCGCCGTGTCCGAGGCTGTGCAACCGTTTAGAAAAAGTACCGCCGCTGCGTTGCTTGCCTCTTCCAGCGTCACCGACTCGGACCTGGCGCGGTTGACCGCGCGCACCATCCCGAGCAGGGCTTCAGCAGCAACCGCCACCTCGAGGTCAGGGCGCAAAAGGCCTTCAACAACGCCGGCGGCCAGAACCGCGCGAATCAGCGCCGAAAGCCTTTGCCGCTCCGCTTCGTAACGGCGGACATGGCCCCTGGCTAAACCGGCGAAATTGCGAAGCAGAAAGAAGAAATCGCGCCTATCCCAAAAGTAGGTCAACAGCCGCCGAACAATAACGTCGATCCGGGCGCTAGCCGACGGCGCTGTGCTGAGGGCCATGTCCAAATCCTCGCGCAGGCGCGCCAAACCATAGATAGTGGCCGCGACGTAGAGCACCTCCTTGGAGGGAAAGTGACGGTATACGGTGCCCTTGCCCGTTCCCGCACGCTCCGCGACCTCTTCGGTATTGACGCGGTGAAACTCCTTCTCGGCAAACAGTTCGGCGGCTGCAGAAAGGATGCGTTGCGGAAACTCCCGATTGGGCGGCCTTCCTCGCCGCGGCTTGGGATCGCGCCCGCGCTCGGGCGTGCCATGGTGGCGCCGGTTTGTCAGCATCTCAACGTTGGGCCGGTCTTCAGCCGCCCGACAAGCACTTCCACAGACTGGTGATTCATTATAGACTACAGAGTCTGAAATTCAACAAGCGATGGTGAAAGTCGCCTCCGCCTGACCGTGGCTTGCAAGCCGGCGGGAGTGCACGAGTCGCTCAAGGAGAAGCTTCGCCATGATGTGGCTGGTTCGGTTGGCATTGCGCCGGCCCATATCGGTGGCCGTGATGGCGCTGCTGATGCTGGTGCTAGGCGCGCTCTCATTCGCGCTGATGAACGTAGACATCTTTCCGGCGATCAACCTGCCGGTGGTAATGGTGGTGTGGACCTATCCGGGACTGTCGGCGCTGCAAGTCGAGCGCACCATGGTGTGGATCAGCGAGCGCGCCTACTCAACCACCGTTAACGACATCGAGCATATCGACTCGGAATCGATCGACGGCCTTGGGATTCTCAAGGTTTACTTTCATTCCGGCGTGACGCTGGGCTCGGCAATCGCCGAGGTCAACGCGGTCTCGGAGACGCTGTTGACGATTTTGCCCCGCGGAACGCAGCCGCCTCAGATAATCTCCTACGATGCGTCAAACGTGCCGGTGGCCCAGCTCAACATCTTCAGCAATGCCATGTCGCAGCAGCAGCTCTTCGACTACGGCCTCAACTTCGCCCGCATCCAGCTTTTCACGATTCCGGGGTTTTCGAGTCCTGCGCCGTTGGGCGGGGTGCAGCGTGCGGTGATGGCGAATCTGAATCCCACTGCGCTATACGCCAATGGGTTTTCGCCTGCTGACGTAGGCACCGCTCTCGCCCAGACCAGCGTGGTCATCCCGTCCGGAAACGCATGGATCGGCAACTATGAGTACAACGTCGATATCAACATGATGCCGACAACGGTGGCGGCTTTTAACCAGCTGCCGCTCCGGGTTGTCAACGGAGTTCCAATCCATGTCGGTGACCTGGCGCCTGTTTCCGACACCCATCAGCCGCAAACCAACATCGTGCGCATCGACGGACGGGTGGGAACCTATCTAATGGTGATTAAGCACGCCGCGGCATCGACGCTGGCGGTCGTTGACGCGGTCAAGGCGCGAATCCCGCAAATTCTCGCCATCGCCCCCAAAGGGCTGAGGGTTGCACTGACCTTTGACCAGTCGAAGTTCGTGCGCGCGGCGCTGTGGGAAGTCGTGCGCGAATCGGCCGTTGCAGCCACGCTGGTAGCTCTGATGGCGCTGGTTTTCCTGGGCTCGCCCCGCAGCATGCTCATCGTCATCATCTCGATCCCACTGTCGATTCTGACCGCGATCGTGGGCCTTAAGCTTTCAGGGCAAACCCTCAATATCATGACGCTCGGCGGGCTGGCACTCGCGGTCGGGATGCTGGTCGACGACGCGACCGTGGAAATCGAGAATATTCATCGCAACCATGCCATGAACAAGCCCCTGGTGGCTGCGATCCTCGACGGTGCCTCGCAGATCGCCACACCCACGCTGGTCGGCACGCTTTCAATCTGCATTGTCTTCTTTCCGGTGGTGTTGTTGTCCGGGGTTGGAAAGTTCCTGTTCACCCCGCTGGCCATGGCGGTGGTTTACGCGATGCTGACCTCGTACATGCTGTCGCGCACGCTGGTCACGACGATGGCGCATCACCTGCTGCCCGACACGCATGATGAGCATCGCGGCAACAACAGGTGGGACCGCTTTGTCCGAGGATTCGATGCGGCGTTCGATCGCTTCGCTGAGGGCTATCGCAGGGCGCTGTCGAGTTTTGTCGCGCATCGCTCGGTAACGCTTGCCGCCGCGGCGGCGATGGTAGTTTTCTCGTTCTTCCTCGTGAAGGTCGTCGGCGAGGACTTTTTCCCCACCGTGGACGCCGGCATGATGCGGCTTCACGTACGCTTGCCTACGGGAACGCGGGTCGAAAGAACCGAATCCGCCGTCAACGATATCGAGCAGTCCATCCGCAAGCTGGTGCCTGCGCGCGAGCTCCAGATGATAAGCGATAATATCGGGCTTCCGGTATCCTATGATTTGGCCTTCTACCAGACTGACAGCACCGGGCCGCAGGACGCCGATATTATGATCCAGCTTAAGCCCCAGCATCGGCCGACTGCACTGTACGAAGCCCGTATCCGTGCGATGCTGCAGCGCGATTATCCAAACGTAACCGGTTATTTTCAGGCGGCCGATATCGTAAGCCAGGTGTTGAACTTTGGACTGCCTGCAGCTCTCGACGTTCAGGTAAGCGGCAACGATCTGCAGTCCGACTACGCCATCGCCGCCCGGCTCAGAGCCAAAGTCGAACGGATACCGGGGATCGTAGACCTGCGGATTGCCGAACCGCTTGACTATCCTGCCTTGAAGGTGAACGTCGACCGCGATCGCGCGCTCCAACTGGGCGTGACTGAGGAGCAAGTCGCCTCCGGATTGCTCACCGCGCTGAGCGGCAACACGCTGATCCAGCCGACCTTCTGGCTCGATCCGAAAAGCGGCGTCAATTACGACGTAATTTCACAGGTGCCCATCCACTATGTGGATTCCGTGCAGGCACTCGAGCGGATTCCAATCCTTGGAACTGCCAGCGGGTCTGCATCCGCCAGCCCCACAGCGGCCAACGCAACAGCCGGCAGTGTGCCAGCCAGCTACCTCCCGCCAAGTCAAATGCTGGGCAATGTCGCGAGCATAACGCATGGCGTCGACCCCTCCATCGTGGCCCATTATTCGGTGCAGCGCGTGGTCGACCTTGACGCGGGCGTAGCAGGCCGCGACCTCGGCAGTGCGACCTCGGCAATGCGCGAAGCGATAGCAGGACTCGGCAAACTTCCGCAGGGAACCCAGATTGCGGTCCGCGGCCAGAGTCAGGCGATGGAGCAGTCCTTCGGCACCCTCGAGCTCGGTATAATTCTGGCCATTACCCTCGTGTACCTGCTGATGGCGGCCAACTTTCAGTCGTGGCTGGAACCCTTCGTTATCATACTCGCCGTTCCGGGTGCGCTCGCGGGTGTGCTGTGGATGCTGGCGATGACTGGCACGACGCTCAACGTCGAATCCCTGATGGGAGCTATCATGGCGGTAGGCGTCGGCGTGGCAAATGGCAACCTGCTGATTACCTTTGCCAACGACCTTCGTGAGGAAGGACAGCAGGCGGTCGATGCCGCGATCATGGCTGGCCGTATCAGGCTGCGGCCGATTCTAATGACCGCCCTCGCGATGATTCTTGGAATGTTGCCCATGGCGCTGGGGTTAGGCAGCGGTTCGGAACTCAACGCGCCGTTGGGCCGTGCTGTAATCGGCGGGCTGATTGCCGCTACTGCAGCGACCCTGTTTGTAGTGCCGGCGGTTTACTCGATTCTCAGCCGGCAGCTCAAAACCAAGCGTGAGCGTGACGCCGAAATCGAAGCGCTTACTCTGCCCAGCGCATAGCAATTTGGTGCCACAAATCGGACGAACGCATTAGGAATGGATACTCACATATCTGAACGTACCGCGGCCGACGGATATCGTACGCGCTACGTCCTGGGATGGGTGGTTGCAGCGCTTGTGGTGCTCGCCACCGTAGCCGGCCTGGTTTATGCCCGCCAGAAAAAGATCCGCTTGCAGGCAGCGCAGCTCCGGCAGACTCTGCAGCAGGGCCAGCGAGTTCTAGTCGAGCGCGCACTGGCGTCTCAGGGCACCCGTGAAATCAACCTGCCGGCCACGGCGCGCGGCTACATCGAAACTCCCGTTTACGCAAAGATACCCGGCTATCTCAAGTCCATCCGTGTGGACAAAGGCGACCGTGTAACCAAGGGCGAGATCCTTGCAATCCTCGAGTCGAAGGAAACTGATAAGCAAGTCGCCGATGCGCGCGCCAACTACTGGCTTCAACTGGTCACCGACCGGCGGGATCGGGAGTTGTTCAAAGAGGGAGTCATCTCAAGGCAGGATGCCGATGCACAGCACTCCCTCATGCTGCAGGCCAAAGCCACCTACCAACAGCTTCTCGCAACCCAGGCGTACGAGATCATCACGGCCCCAGTGAGCGGAGTCGTCACCGCACGCTACGTCGATCCTGGGAAGCTGATTCCGCAGGTGACCGCGCCGGCCACTGCTACTCCAATTGTTGCGATTGCCACTTTGCAGCCCTTGAGAATTTATGCCTATGTGCCTCAGGATATCGCGCCGCTCATCCATGACGGCGATCCCGCAACGGTGACTGTTTCTGCGTATCCCGGGCGCGAATTTCACGGTACGATCACCCGGCATCCTGAGGCGCTCGATCCCACCAACCTCACGATGCTAGTCGAGGTCGACCTGCCAAACCGACACAATGTTCTCTTCCCCGGAATGTACGCCAGGCTTCAATTGCACGTAACCAGTCCCCAGGGAGTACCGGTCGTCCCGGATGACGCGCTGGTATTCCGCGACAACCGGGTTTACGTCCCCGTCGTACGCAGCGGGACCCTCCGCTTCGTGCCGGTCACCCTCGGCAACGACAATGGCTATACCGTCGAGATAACCAAGGGTATCAAAACAGGCGAGATGGTTGCCATTGATGTAGGCGGATTGGCTAGTGACGGCGAAAGGGTGCAACCGGTACTTGTGCGACGATGATAAATCCGCATTTTCACCGCTACTAACCGAATCGCGCCCAGACACGCCGCTCCATACCCCGGGTTGTGTGATGCCGCGGAGATAGGCAGGCCTTGGTAGTTCGAAACAGACTCCTGCGCGAATTGTTCAGCTTGTCAGACACCGAAAACGGCGCGACCGGCAGGCTGCAAACGGGCGTTAGGTCGCCGGCCGCCTGGCGCCCGTCATGGATGGGACGATCTCTTTTTTGGCTTTTCGTTGTACGAATCCTGCGGAGTGCCTCCCAAGCTTACCTCGCCATTATCGTTCCTTTGTATGTTGCCCAGTTGGGGTATGATGCGCTTCATCTGGGAATTCTCTTTACGGCTGCGTCGATAGTCAGTGCTTTGCTCGCAGCCGCGACCGGGGTCCTCGCCGATAGCTTTGGCAGGAAAACCTTTCTGATTCTTATATCCCTCCTCACAGCCGGCGGTGGATTAGGGTTTGCACTGTCTGGAAACTTTGCGGTGCTACTGGCAGCAGCAGCTATCGGTACTATCGGGCGCGGGGGCGGTGCCGGGAGCGGCGGTAACTGGGGCCCGTTTTACCCGGCTGAGCAGGCCCTTATTGCGGAACACTCAAATGATGCTTGCCGAACCACTGTCTTCGGGGCGCTGTCTTTCGTTGGCGTGGTCGCCGGTGCTCTCGGTTCTCTTCTTGGCTGGGTACCGCGCCTCCTTCAGCGATTTGCCAGCCTGCCGTTGCTTGACGGGTATCGCGCGCTGTTCGCACTGACCGCTTTCTTCGGCCTGGCAATGGCTGCAGCCGTCTTGCCGGTGCACGAACGCCCAGTCGAAACGGGAGGTCTGCGACCGGCCCCTCGGACGACAGCGAGCCAACTTTCGCAACAGAAGTTCCGTTTCCCGCGTTTCGGCCTTTCTTCAAATTCGTGGCGGATAATCGCGCGCTTCATGATCGCCAACGTGTTCCAGGGACTCGGTATCGGCATGTTGGGACCGTTTATTGTCTACTGGTTTTACCGAGCCTTCGGAGTCGGCTCGGGCGAACTGGCCAGCCTTTTTTTCATCATTAATCTCGCCGTGGCTGTACCTTATCTGCTCGCTGGCCGGGTGGCACAGATCATGGGCTCGGTGAAGACCGTTGCGCTAACCCGTTTACTCGGAGTTTTCTTGCTGCTCGCAATGGTGACAATGCCCTCTTTTCACCTAGCCGCATTGTTGTACACACTGTGGATGATTGTCTTTACGCTCGCTGTCCCTATTGCGCAATCCTACCTAATGGGCGTGATCGATCGGGCAGAGCGCGCGAGTGCTGCCGGTTTGACGAGCTTTCCATGGCAGGCGGCTTCGTCGGCCGGGCCATACATCACCGGCGACCTCATGCAACACGTTGGCATCGCCCTGCCCTTCGAGTTATCCGCGCTGCTAGGAGCCGTCAGCGCAGCGTTGTACTGGATCTTTTTCAGGAATGTGCTGCCGCCGGAGGAACACGAGACCGGCGCTGACGGAGCAGCAGCACGTTAAAAGACAGCCACGCCTTCGATCAACTACGGAGCACGCAGCAGCATCGGCATTGTCGCGCCGGTTGCCTGACACCATACTGGATTGCATATGTCAATTGACATTCCAGAATGGACAATTGGATGGTGCAGGGTCAGGCCCGCTCCCGTCACGCCATTATCTCCACGTCATCGCGGTAGAGCCGGTAGGCATCAGCGTACTCCATGACACGTGCGATTTCGTTCAGAATGGCTTCGTCGTAACCGGCGCGGCGAAGCAGGTAAAACCCCACCTCCATTCCCGAGGCAATTCCGCCGGCAGTAATGATTCTGCCGGCGTCGACGATCCGTTTGCGGCTTATTCGGCATCGCGGCGCGATCTCGGCAAGGCGATCGATTGGGACTTTGCCGCCAGGCCCGGCTTCAATACGATCGGCCTCCTTGCGGTTGGTGGCCACAAGGCCATCGAGGAGCCCCATTTTGCCGTAAATCCATGAGCCTGTGCAGATGCTGGCCAGCAAACATGATCCGGGCAGCGAGCGGACGAAGTCATGCAAGCGGCTGTTGTGCATCTCCTGTCGGGTACCGAAGCCGCCCGGCATGAGAAATGCGTCCATGGCTGGATTGTCATGGAAAGAGTAATTGGGCAAGACCGTTAGCCCGGCCTGCGCCTGGACCGGGCGCATCGCTTCCGCAACCAGGAAGACATCGAGTTCCGGGTCGTACCGCCGCGCCACGGAGAAGACCCCATAAGGCGCGGCAAAGTCGACGATTTCCACGTCCTTGAAAACGTAAATCCCGAGTCTAAAACCAGCTTTCGGCGGTACTGATGACATTTCGCCGACCCTCCGCTCCAGTCGTCGCCAACGCCCAGGTCCGGCCGCCTGATGGGCCCACGGCCTTGATCTGGCGCTTTGAATCGCCCGGCCGAGCTCGCCCGGACCACGCTGACTTCGCCGCATCTGCCCGGTCCGCGCAGCGGGTCGAGGACCACCGGACCCGCATCGTTGACAGCACTTGCATATCTGTACTAACGCTACCGGCGCAAGTCTTGACGACGCTCCAACGCAACGCCAGTGAAACGCCAGCCAAGTAAGGAAGTGCTTCGCGATCTGCTCGAGGGGAAGCTCGACTGGGCACGGATCAAGCAGATCATGAGCTTGCCCAAGGATACCGACCGATTCCAGAAGTATATCGCTCTGGCGCAGGAACGGGTCCGGTGGCCGGAGAAAATCCTACTGCCCCTCGGCGAGCATCTGTACATCGTCGCCAGCAACGGTCAGCGGATCGTCAAGTGCGACTGCGGAAGAGCGTTTGGCGACTGGCGCCGCAACTGGAAACTGTCGGCACTCATCTATGCGCGCAACACCAGGACCAGTCTCAAGGAAATCTTTCCCGGTCCGCGCTGCCCCGATTCGGACTGGTGCGAGATTCGAGAGTTTTACTGCCCGGGTTGCGGCGCGCTGCTTGAGGTAGAGAGCGTCCCGCCCGGCTATCCGGTGAGTTTCGATTTTCTGCCCGATCTCGACGCCTTGTACGCTAAATGGATCGGCGCGCCGCTGCCCGACAAAATTCCAGCCCTGGATCATAGTTCGTTGGTGACGCGGGAATGGGCCAGAAAGCCGCGCCACACGCGGCGAACAAAAGGAGCGAAAAATGCCCGCCACAGCGGCAGTCGCAAGCTCGAGCGCACCTGACGGAAGCCTTTACCAGCGGCTGGTGCAGAGCGAGACGCGCTGGCAGGAAACGGGCTGTTACGACGGTATCCGCACGCTCAGGCTCAGAGAAAGCGACCCGCTTCGCTACGAGATTTTTCACTCGCGCCTGCTCTCGACAGTGATCGCAGCGCGCGAAACCGCCAAGCAAATCACTTCGTCGGCGATGACGCGCGAGGAGGGCGAGCTATCGTTTGCGCTCTATACGCCGCAAGGCGACTCGATCGTGTTCTCAACCGGGATCATGGTCCATATCGGCGTGATGGGCGACTTCATCAAGTGGATGATTGCCAACGCTTACGAGAGCGATCCCGGCATCGCCGAAGGCGATCACTTCGCAAACAACGACGTTCTTATCGCGGGCGTGCACGTACCGGATGTCTATTTCGCAACCCCTATCTTTTGGGAAGGCCGGATAGCCGGCTGGGCCTCGGGCGTCACGCATGTGCTGGAAGTCGGAGGCATAACGCCCGGCGGCGGCATGAGCATACTTGCGACCGAGCGCCCGCTGGAGGGGCTTCACATTTGCGCGGAGAAGGTGGCGACTGACGATCACCTGCGCCGCGACTACGAGTTGCGCATCAGCCGCAACACGCGCCAGCCCTCGTTCTGGCTGCTCGACGATCGGGCACGAATCGCGGGCAATGTCTTCATCCGGCAGGAAGTCAAAAAGATCATCGCGGAGTTCGGACTCGACTATTACGCCGAAGCAGTGCGCGAGCTGATCGAGGAAGGCCGGCGCCACCATCTCGCCCGCGTCCGAGAGCGGCTGATTCCTGGCCGGTACCGTAACGCCAGCTTCCACATGAGCTTGCTGAAAGGCCGCCAGGGCGTGCTGCCGCACGCCAACCAGGACATACTGTTCAATTTCCCGCTCGAGTTGACGGTGCGCGAAGGCGGCGAAATGGTGCTCGACCTCGAGGGAGCGAACCCGTGGGGTTTTCATAATTTCAATGCCACACCCGGCGCGATCTCCGGCGGGCTTGCGATCACGCTGACCCAGGTGCTCGATTTCGACGGCCGCTCGAACAGTGGGTGCCTGCGCAACATAGAGCTTAGGCTCCCTCGCGGCTCCGTCGTAAATCCCGATTACCGCTTCGTGGCAACCGGGTGGGCTTGGGCGCCGGTCAAGGCGATTTTCAACGGCTTTCTGACCTGTCTGAGCAGGGGCTTTTTCGCTCGCGGATTCCTCGAAGAGGTGATGACCGGCGGCACTATGGGCGGAGGGGTCGAGTTTGGCGGCAAGGACCAGTATGGGCGGGATACCGGCGGGGTAAACTCTGAAGCGACGGCTTCGGGCGGCGGTGCGCGCGGCGTACGGGACGGACTCGACGCCGCTTGGCAGATTTGGAATCCCGAGGGCGACCAGGGCAATGCGGAGGTCTGGGAGCAGCTCTATCCGGTCTTATATCTGGGGCGGAGGTTGGTTCCCGACTCGGGAGGCGCCGGCAAGTATCGGGGCGGATGTGGTTTCGAGAGCCTGTGGATGATTCACAATACAAACTTCGCCCTGGTTAATCAGATGGCGGGAGTTTCCCGCATCGCAACCAACTATGGAATTTTTGGCGGATACGGTGCGGCCCCTTCTTACGTACATCTCGCTCCGAACACCAACCTGGCGTCGCGGATTGCAGCCCGGCTTCCCATACCTCACGGCGAAAGCGATCCCATTCGGCCCGAGATGCAGCGCTTGCTCAAGGGTGACGTGCGCTGCGGCCGCGATTCGCACTATGTCAGCGAACCGTTAAAGGAAGGCGCGCTCTACGAAAAGCTGTACGCGGGCGGCTGCGGTTACGGCGATCCGTTTGATCGCCCGATCGGCGCCGTCGAGCACGACGTCAGGCTTCACTTTGTATCGGAAGACGCCGCGCGCAGGCTCTATGGCGTCGTCGGCAAAGGCGCGGGAGCCGGATGGACTGCGGATCGGCAGCGGAGCGCGAGGCTTCGGGCGCGGCTCCGCAAGCGCAGGCTCGCCCGAGGCGTCCCGGTCGAACAGTGGTGGCGAGCCGAGCGCTCGCGGTTGCTGAACGGCGAGCTGGCAGAAGAAGTAGCCGCGATGTACCGCGAGTGCGCCGCCATTTCGCCACCATGGGCCCGCAGTTTCAGGGAATTCTGGCAGTTGCCCAGAAGCTCCGGGTCCGGCCGGCGCGCGGCAAAGTCGAAAAGAACCCGGCGTTAGAACCCGCAGGCTTGGGACGATGGCGAGTCAAAACGGTCAGCCCCTGATTGTTACCTGCGACGCGGGCGGAACGATGACCGATGTTCTGCTGATGGATGCTGCGGGACGCTTCAGTGTCGGCAAGGCTGCCACAACTCCGTTGAATGAAGTTGCCGGCTATTGGGAGTCGCTTAGCGACGCGATGGGCGGCTGGGGACTCGATCTTCAAGATGGCCGGGAGGAAATTCTGAGGCCGCTCAAGGTCGCGATTTACGCCGGCACCACGATGCTAAACACGCTGTTGCAGCGGCGCGGCAGGCGCGTGGGATTGATTATTACCAAAGGCTTCGAGGACAGTTTCGTCATCGAACGGGGCTTTCAGAAGATCGCCGGTTACTCGTACGCAGATCGGCTGCATACGGTCACGCACGTAGAGAATCCGCCGCTGGTCCCCCGCCACCTGGTGAAGGGCGCCACGGAGCGGATCGACCTTTTTGGCAAGGTGGCGATTCCCCTTTACGAGCATGAGGTGCGCCAATCGGTGAGAGAGCTGATAGAGGCCGGAGTCGAGGCGATCGCGATCCTGTTTCTCTTCTCCTACGTCAATCCCGCGCACGAACAGACCGCAGCACGAATCGCCCGGCAAACGATGAAGAAAATGGGACAGGAGGTTCCCGTCTTCTGCTCCAGCGATATCAGTCCCACCGTACGCGAGTTAGCGCGCCTCAACAGTGTCGTTATTCAGGCGTACGCGAGCGAGCCCGTACGCGAGCAGCTCCTGCGGATCGAAGACCGGTTGTGTCAGGCGGGGATGCGGCAATCCGAGCTGCAAACGATGCTGGCCTATGGCGGACTTGCGTCGGCGCGCTATCCACGGCTTTACGAAAGCATCGTCTCCGGCCCGGTCGGCGGATTGCTGGGTGCGCGCTACCTCGGCGAAGTGGTGGGAATCCATAACCTGATTACCGCCGATATGGGCGGCACAAGTTTTGACGTCGGGCTGATAACCGAGGGCAACATCCCGCTGGTACGTGAGCCAGAGTTTGCCCGGTTCATCTTCAACCTGCCAATGGTCACCATTAACTCGCTCGGGGCGGGCGCTGGAACGTATATCCGGCTGGATCCAATGACTAAGCGGATTATGCTCGGACCAGACAGCGCCGGTGCCGAGCCGGGCCCCGTCTGCTACGACCGCGGCAATGAGACACCGACGGTGCTTGACTGCGATCTGATCCTCGGTGTCGTCAACCCCGATTACTATCTGGGCGGCAAGATCCGGCTTAACCGGGAAAAGGCGCTACGCTGCTTGCAGAAGGAAGTCGCCGAGCCACTCAAGTTGGATGTCTACGACGCGGCTTCCGGCGTAACGCAGCTCATCGATTCGGTGATGCGCGATGGAATCCGCTCGATGGTCCTGGCCAAGGGCTACAACACGGCCGATTACACGGTGGTCGCCTTCGGCGGCGCCGGCCCTACTCATATGGCCGGGTTTACCGACGGCTTGGTGCTGCGCGGCCGGGTGACCGTCCCATACGCGGCGGCGTTTTCGGCCTTCGGCTGCGCCGCGGTTGATTATGCTCATCGTTACCAGCGTTCGACCTACTTATCCATCGCTCCGGGCGCCGGACCGGAGGCGAAAAAAGCGGTGGGCCGGGAGCTGAATCGCGCCTGGCAGGAGCTCGAAAACAAAGCGTTAGCCGAGATGAGAGCGCAAGGCTTCGCACGCTCAAGTGTGCGAGTGCAACCAATTGCATTCATCCGCTACGGCGGCCAACTGGACGACGTGGAAGTCTTCTCGCCCGTTCGGCGTATCGAAACCGCCGGAGACCTGGACGCACTGCTGGCACGTTTCGAGGAACTCTACACCCGGATCTACGTCAGCGGCGCCCGTTTTCCCCAGGGCGGCTTCCAGATCCTTGAAGTTGGATCCGTTGCCAGCGTTCCCAAGGTGAAACCCTCTATTGAACGGCGCCAGCTCGGTGCTCCAGCTCCCTCACATCGCGCCCGCAAAGGAACGCGCCGCATTTATCGCGGAGGCCAATGGCACGACGCTCCGATCCTTGAAATGGACGAACTGGTTCCTGGCAACCTGGTCGAAGGGCTCGCGGTAATCGAAGCGCCGAACACCACATTACTCGTACCTGAGGGTCAAAGGGCTCGCTTTGACGAATGGAACCTAATCTGGCTCGAGTAACTTTCCGGCGCGCCAAGGAAAAACCCATTTTGAGGTTTGATTCACAGCGAACCGCTGCTGGCAGGTGATTTGCCCCGAAAAACAGCCCCAAGCAGCCGCCCGCGATCGCCGGGAGTACGCTGTGGACGCGGCGTTGCGCAAGGGGGCGGGATTCGTTAAGTAACGGGCGTTGGCACGGCCCGCCGGGGCAGCAGCAAACGGCAATCAATCGAGGGGGCTTGAATGACACAGGCGAGCGCTAAACT
>JAJYVB010000038.1 GCA_021792265.1 Deltaproteobacteria bacterium
ACGGCTACCATCCCAACGTCGTTCACGAATCGTTCGTGCGGATGCTAAAGGAGAAGATCGCAAAGGCCGGCTACTCGATGTTCAGCATGGACTCGTTCTCCGGCAACTCGGATTCGATCACCGTCGACCTCGGCGGCGGCCACGTCATGCTGGAATACGGGATGAGGATGTACGACCCGTTGAATGGCGACCCGATGCCTGAAGTGCGCACGACCACGCCCCGGGGTGAGGCGCATATGGCCGAGTTGGAACGCCGGATGGGACGACATCGGGCTGAGGATGTCGTCCGCGAGGGTGGCACCCACATCCTGGTTTTCCCGAATCTGGTCCTGATCGGCACCCATATGCGCGTCTTCACGCCGGTAAGCGTCGATTACACGGAAACCTGTCTTTACCCGACCCTGCTCAAATGGGCCACACCCGAGGTGAACGCTGTTAGGTTGCGCGCTCACGAAGCCTTTTTCGGGTCGGCGAGCATGGGCGGTCCGGACGATTCGGAAATGTTCGAGCGCGTGCAGATTGGGCTTCGTTGCGACCTGGAACCGTGGCTGCTGATTTCCCGCGGGATCGCGCGCGCGCGCCATCAGCCCGACGGCACGGTGATTGGCCAGATGACCGATGAGGTGACCCAACGGGCAATCTGGCGCCAGTGGAAGAAAGTGATGACTCAGGACCTTGGCGGCCCGCGTCTGCGCAAGGCGGCGGGCACGGTTGCTGCCGGAGTTGGCCGCAGAGGGTGGCATCATGGCCGTCAACCGGCATGAAGTTGAAAATTTTCTGTACCGCGAAGCTCGTTTGATGGACGAGCACGCCTATGACGATTGGCTCGCGCTCTGGACCGATGACGCTCTTTATTGGGTGCCAAGCAATCGCGACGATGTTGACCCCGGCAAAGAGGTCTCCCTCATCTACGACGACCGGATTCGACTGCAAATGCGAATCGCGAGACTCAAGAGCGGCGTAGCTCACGCGCAGGACCCGAAGTCACGGATGCGCCGCGTCTTATCGAATATCGAAATCGAAGAAGCCGAGGGCGGTGACGTAATTGTCACTTCCAATTTCATGCTCGCCGAGCTGCGGCGCGGCAAGCATGACATCTTCGCGGGCCGGTCTATCCATCGGTTGCGCCTTTACAACGGCAGCTTCCGGATAGCCTCGAAGAAGGTCCTCCTGGTCAACAACGACGACTATATCGACAATCTGACGTTCCTGATCTGAGTATCCGGCAGCGCTCCGGACGTATGCTCACCGCCGCTCCACAGCGTGGGCTAAGCCCGGCTAACGGGCAGCTATCGGGTGGCTGAAAATCGATCGTCGGGGGGGATGATAAGGGCGCTTTACGGCGCCTGCCCAGGAGTCGAAACCGCATGCAGGCGCTGATGCTGGTGTATTCGAGGCTCGTGCACGAGCACGTCGTGCGAGCCTGGCGTATCGACCGTGATAGCAATGATCAGCATCCCTTGCTCGTAATGCGGTCCGCCAATCATCAGGACGGCGTGCCTCTTCAGTCTAAGTTCGGTGGTCATCACCGGCCGAGGCCCTTGGAAGAGCACAAGTTCCATTCCTATGGTGTCGCCAACCACCGTACGCGGCTCGACGTGCAGGATGCGTCCGCCAGGCAGGTCGAATCCTGTCATACGGCCGCATTGGGTCCGGCGTCGCTGGCGGCTGATGAGCCGATAAGTGGTATAAGAGAAAACCTTGCGCAGGCGCGCGCCCATCGACGCAATTCTCACGTCTATGCCTTTGTTGGTATCGGCCGCGAGAACCGAGTCGACCGTGAATGCGACCAGCTTGCTCTGACTCCCCGCCCAAGCCCTGGCACCTGCTGTCGCAAACAGGAAGACCAGCACCGTGAAAAGCGTTCCCGTATTACGATACGACATGGGGTCAGGGCTGGTCGGGGACCCAAATCACGGTGGTGTCGTTCTCGGGCGCGTTCCAGAGAGCGACTGCCGGATTATCGACCTCGAGGCGGGAAATTTCCGTCTGGACATCGGGTTGGCTTGCCGCAACCGGCACCGTAGCGGACGGGCCAGCCGAAACTGAAGCAATTTGGCGGCTTGTGTTCGCCGGCGCCTGCGCTACCGGCTCTCGTGCATTACTTGCCAGTTGTACTGCTGCAGCCCCTCCAGCAAAGCGCTGGGCGTAAGGTGTAACGATTATGGCTGTGAGTGCAGCCATAGCGACAGCCATGGCCCCCATCGAAAGCCACGTGTTGGCTTGTGCACTAGAAGCGGCCAACCGACGCGCCAGACGAACATGCCAAGGCGGCTGCAGGCACGCTACCCGGGCCATCACCTGATCGGCGAAGCCCTCTAGCGCCGGCTCAACCACCGTTTCCCGGAGCTTGTGCCCCAGGATCGCGTAATCGGCAGAGACCCCGCTGCAACTGGCACAACTAGCGACATGCAATGCTATATCCCGCATTACATGCGGTTTGAGCTCCCCGTCTTCGAAGGCACCGAGCAGCGGTCCTATCTCATCGCACGAGGTCATGAGCCCTGCTCCTTTTCGAGATCCTTGAGCAAAGCGCGCAAACGGTCGCGTGCATAGTGCAGCCGACTCATCACCGTACCCTTTGGTATCCGCAGTGTCTCGCTTATTTCGTCGTACGACAAGCCTTCGATCTCACGTAGGAGTATCGCGACGCGATGCTCTGGCGTCAACTGTTCGAGCGCCTTATTGATTCGTTCACGCAGTTCGTTGCGGCTACTGGCGCGAAACGCATCACCTTGCGGCGCCGGCATCCGCCCTAACTCGCTTTCCGCCTCCTCTCCGTGGAGCGTAATTTGGCGCCCCTGGCGGCGGCGAAAATCGATGGAGAGGTTTGCCGCGATGCGGTAAAGCCACGTTGAAAAGCTCGAACGTGACTCGAACCTGGGCAAATTCTCGTAGGCTCGGACGAAGGTTTCCTGCGCGAGTTCCATTGCGTCGTCGGGGTTATGCACCATCGCCAGCGCGACGCCGATTACCCTGCGCTGGTAGCGCTCAACCAGGGTTCGGAACGCCTGCTGATCCCCTTGCTTCGCCAGCTCAATTGACTCGGCCTCATCCTCGTCGGGACGGCTCACTCTGCTCAAATGAGTTAGACGCTTGATCGCGGCGTCAAATTCAGCCGGTTAAGCTCTCCATTTCGGTTAAATCGGCCCAGTTATTACCATATTTCAGCTCCACTTTGAGCGGGACCGCGAGCTTTTCAGCCTCATTCATCTCCCGTTTCACCACTTTGGCGACCTCTACGGCATGTCGCTCCGCGACCTCGAAAAGCAGCTCGTCATGAACCTGGAGCACCATCCGGCAGGCCCGCCCCAGCCCGGCAAGTGCCGCGTGGAGCCGAATCATTGCTATTTTGATCAGGTCGGCCGCGGTTCCCTGGATCGGCGTGTTCAGCGCAATTCGCTCGGCCTGAGCCCGGGCTGCACCTGGCCCAGCGCTCATTTCGGGCAGATAGCGGCGGCGTCCGTACATGGTAGTGACGAAACCCTGCTCGCGCGCCTGCGCCAGACAACGCTCCCGATATTCGTGGACGCCCGGCATTCGTTCGAAATAGCGCCTGATGTAATCAGCAGCCGTCCGTGGCGCAATTCCCAGCTCAGCAGCAAGACGCTGCGGTCCCATCCCGTATAGCAGCCCAAAATTAATTACCTTGGCGATCCGCCTGGCTTGTGCGTCAACTTCTCCAGGCTTTGTACCAAGAAGTTCACACGCGGTGCGAGCGTGAATATCGTCGCCCCGCTGAAAAGCTTCGATTAGCATTGCATCCCCCGACAGATGGGCCAACAGGCGAAGCTCGATTTGTGAATAATCGGCCGAAATCAAGCAAAACCCCGGTTCTGCAACGAAAGCGCGGCGAACTCGCCGCCCCTCCTCGCTGCGGGCCGGGATGTTTTGCAGGTTGGGGTCGCTGGAGCTAAGCCGGCCGGTTGCGGTCAGCGCCTGGTGGAAACAGGTATGAACGCGGGAAGTCGCGGGATCGACCAGCGCACCAAGAGCGTCTGCGTAAGTTGACTTGAGTTTCGCCAGTGCGCGGTAAGCAAGAACCTTGCCCGGGAGCTCGTGGTGCTCGGCGAGCTTGGTGAGACTATCGGCGTCGGTCGAAACTCCGCTTTTGGTTCGGCCAAGGCCCTTGTCGGGCAGTTTTAGGACTTCGAACAGGATTCGGCGGAGTTGAACGGGCGAGCTGAGATTGAATTCTTCGCCCGCGAGCGCAAAACACTCGCGTTCCAGGCTTTGCATCTGGACGCTGAACTCGACCGAAATCGTCTTCAGCTCTCCCGGCTCAACCCGAATGCCCGTTGACTCCATTTCGGCCAGAATAGCGGCAATCGGCACCTCCACGTCCCGAAACAGTCTACCCAGCCCGTCACGCTCCAGGCGCGGCGAAAGGACGGCTTCGAGATGCCTTACCAGCTCTGGCTCACCGTCCCGTGGCGGCTCGGCGCCCGCCGGGGCCAGATGCTCGTGATAGAGGTCCGCCAGGGAGGGTTCGGACCTGCCAGGATTCACGAGGAAGCCCGCAAGCATGGTGTCAAACACGACTCCTCCAGGCCTGATACCGAAAGGCTCAAAGGCGCGAATGTGGCTCTTGAGGTCGTGGCACAGTTTGGGCGGCTGGGGCGCTTCGAGCAGGTCCCTTAATTCGCTGATAAGGTCACCTTCTACGGCCAACGTCGGGCCTTCTGCAGAGGCCAACTTAAGCCGCACCGGCTTGCCGATTTCGCCTGCGCGCAGGTGAAAGGCGAGGGCTGGAGCCCCGCGAAGTTCGCCGGCATACCGGGGCAAATCCTCGCGTCCGACAACGACTTCGGTAGAGGTGTTCTCGACGTTTGGGGCCTGGCCCTGTTCGAGTTCGGCGAGCATCGAGTGAAACTCAAGCTCGCGTAGAAGCTCGCTCAAGGCCCGCTGGTCAGGTCCAGGCCAGGACAACTGATCGGGTCGGATGTCGATTTCGGCGTCGGTCCGGATTCGTACGAGCTTTCGGGCGAGTTCCAGGTCGCTGCGATGGCTCTCAATTAGCGTGGCGAACTTTTTGGCGCCGCGCAGCGAATTAAGCTGTGCCACGCGGCCAAGATTGGCCAGCAGAGCGTCCAGCGAGCCGAACTCGCGGATGAGCGCCGAGGCGGTTTTCTCCCCTATTCCCGGCACGCCTTTGACGTTGTCGATAGGATCTCCCGTAAGTGCCATGATGTCCACCAGCGCGGGCGGTTCGACGCCGAAGCGTTCGCGGACCTCGCGCACGCCAATCCGCCGGTCGCGCATCGTATCCCACATCGTGATCGCCGGACTGACGAGCTGCATAAAGTCCTTGTCTGCCGTTACGATGACGACGTTCATGTGGTCGCGCACGGCCTGCCGGGCGAGTGTGCCAATCGTGTCGTCGGCCTCGATGCCGTCGATAATGAGGCTGCGGATACGCAGTGCCTCGACCGCGCGGCGGATGAACGGGAGCTGGACGACGAGATCGTTGGGGGCCGCGGGACGATTCGCCTTGTAAGCCTCGAAGAGATCGTCGCGGAAAGTTTTCTTGGCGGAATCGAAAACGACAGCGATGTGGCCGGGATGCGCCTCCTTGAGAAGCTTAAGCATCATCCGCATGAAGCCGTAGGTGGCGTTGGTCGGGATGCCGCTTGAGGTGCTGAGATGCGGAATGGCATGAAAGGCCCGGAAGACGTAGCCCGAGCCGTCGATCAGGTAGAGAACGGGATGCTCGGCGGCCATGGCGCCCAAGCTATCGAATGAGGGGTAAATTAAAAAGTGCGGCCCGTGGTTGTTGACAGGCGGTTCTGCAATCGTTTTACTGCAAAAGCGCTTGACCGGCTTGAATCGGCACGGCGGATGCCGCGTCTATCGATCTTGAGATTCAACCGGCTGGCAGAGAGGCTCTGTCCGGACGAGCGGAATGATCGAGGTCAAGAACCTTACCAAGTTTTACGGCAGCTTTGCTGCTATCACCGATGTTTCATTCAAGGCTGAGCGCGGCGAAGTCCTCGGGTTTCTTGGGCCCAACGGTGCGGGTAAGACCACGACGATGCGCATCGTGACGGGCTTCATGCCCGCCAGTTCCGGCACTGTCCTCATCGACGGTTTCGATATCGCCGAGCAGTCGTTGGAGGCACGACGGCGAATCGGCTACCTGCCTGAGGCACCTCCGCTCTACAACGAGATGCGGGTGGACGGCTACCTGCGCTACGTGGCGAAGCTTCGCGGCGTGGCACGCCAAGACATCGAACCCGCGACGGAACGGGTCGTTGAGGTCTGCGGCCTGGCGGATGTCCAACACCGCATCTGCGGCCAGCTCTCCAAGGGCTACCGGCAGCGGGTCGGTTTGGCACAGGCACTAATCCATGAGCCGCCGGTGCTCGTCCTCGACGAGCCGACGATCGGCTTGGACCCGCGTCAGATCCATGAGATCCGCTCGCTCATCCGCAAGCTCGCAGGCGAGCGGACGGTGGTGCTTTCGACCCACATCCTGCCTGAGGTCTCGCAGATCTGCGACAAGGTCGTGATCATCAACGAGGGCAGGGTGGTACTGGAGGAACAACTGAAGGCGTTGCCGGCCGGCCGTTCGCTGGAAGAGATATTCCTGGAAGCCATCGCCCGCGAGCATGCCGAGTCCCGCGTGTCCTCCGCTGAGGAGATGCTCGAGGAAGTCGGCGCGGGCCGTAGCGGACCATAGTTGATTCTGCGGAACCGAGATGCGAAACACCCTGTCAATCGCGGGCAAAGAACTTGAGGCCTACTTTGTACAGCCCATCGCTTACGTGGTGCTGACGGTCTTTCTGCTGCTGGGCGGATGGTTTTTCTTTACGCTGCTTCGGCGTTTTGCCCTGCTCTCGCAGATTTACGCTGCGATGCAGAATCTAAGCGCGCTCCAGCGCCTTAACCTGAATACCGCGGTAGTTTCGCCGCTGCTGCAAAATCTCGCGATCGTGCTCGTGCTTCTGGTGCCGGCCATCACCATGCGCAGCTTTGCCGAAGAGAAACGCACCGGCACTTTCGAGCTGTTGCTGACGGTGCCGGTAAGGACCGGTGAGATCGTAGCCGGCAAGTTCATCGCGGCTGCTGTGTTCGCGCTTATCATGATTGCCCTGGCGGGACTTTTTCCGCTGGTGTTGCTGATTTTTGGCAATCCCGAGCTTCCCGTGATTCTCGCGGGCTACCTGGGGCTCGCTGCGCTCGCGGTCTGCTTCGTTGCGATCGGGCTATTCACCAGCTCGCTTACCCAGAACCAGATTATCGCCGCGATAAGCTGCCTTGGAGCTCTGCTGCTCCTGTACATCATCTCGTGGCCAGCCGAGGTCGGAGGGGTGGCCTTCGGCGGGCTCCTGCGCTATCTCTCGCTTCCCGAACATTTCGGCCGGATGCTCACCGGCGTAATCGACACCCGGGATATCGTCTATTTCCTTAGCGTGATCCTGGTTGCGCTCTTTCTGACGCAGCGTGCCGTGGAATCGTCACGCTGGCGCTAGGGTTGGGGGGAGGCGCAGGATGCAGCGGAGTTCGACTCTGTACGGAATCCTCGGACTGGTTCTCCTAATCTTTGCGCTGATCGACTACTTCGCCGCCGGTGGGTTGGCCCTGATCTTTTACGTTAACCTCATTGCCGGCGCCTTCGCGCTCGTCATCTGGGCCACCTCCAGCCGCGGGGCAATCGTTTCGGCGATGGGCGAGCGGCGCACGCGATACGGGGCCAATGCCGCCATCTACACCCTGGCTTTCATCGGAATCCTGGTAGCGGTTAACTACCTTTCGACGCTCCATCACCGCCGCTTCGACTTGACCCAGGAAAAAATCTACAGCCTCTCGAGCAAGACCCAGCAGATTCTCAAGGGTCTCAAAAAACCGATTAAGTTTTACGGCTTCTTTCCGGGCGGAAGCAGTCCGCAGGCGCGTTCGCTTTACGACGAGTACACCGCCATGTCACGGCTGGTGAGTTATAAGCTCGTCGACCCCGATAAACACCCGGAACTGGCAGAAAAGTACAAGGTAACGGTGATGAACACCACCCATATCCAGTATGGTGGTGAAAAGGGCCAGGGCACCAACGTCACCGACCTGACCGAGCAGGCGCTCACCAGCGCCATCGCCCGCGTTACTCGCAGCAGCACCAAGGTGTCATACTTCCTGGTTGGTCACGGCGAGCCCGACACTCAGGACGCGCAGGGCCCCGGAGGATTCGGAGTGCTGCGCAAATCGATGGAAGGCGAGGGCTTCCAGGTACGCACGCTGCTGCTGGCCTCACAACCCGCCGTACCCAAGGACTGCAACCTGCTCATAATTGCAGGTCCAAAAAAGCTGCTCGTGCCTCATGAAATCGACGCTATCGACGCGTATTTGAAACAGGGCGGCCGGGCGATCGTGATGCTGCGGCCGCAGCCCCCAGACGGCTCAGTCAACGAGGATGCTTTGGCGAAGATGCTCGCGGGGTGGGGCGTAGCCGTGGGCGACAACGTAGTTGTCGACCAGGTGCTGCGCCTGTTCGCCGGTCCGGCGCTGGGACTTAACCCGCTGGTGGATACCTACGGCGCGCATCCCATTACTCAGTCGTTTCTGCACCGGACGGTTTTCCCGATGACCCGGACGGTGGCGCCCGAGCCGAACCTCAAGCGCGGGCTCACGGTGACGAAGCTTGCGCTGACCAGTTCCACCTCGTGGGCCGAGACCGACCTCGTGAGCCTGTTCGAACATCAGCGCGCCTCGCTCGGCCCTGGCGACCAGAAGGGGCCGGTTGCGGTCGCGGTTGCGGTCGATGGCGACAATTCCGTGCTTGCCTGGGGCAAGGGTGAGGTGCGGATGGTGGTCTTCGGTGACACTGAGTTCGCCGACAATCAGTACCTAGACGACTTCTACAATCGCGATTTTTTCATGAACAGCGCCGACTGGCTCGTGGGTGAGGCAAGCGCCATCTCGATCCGTCCCCGAACCTTGCGCGCCTCGCACTTCAGCCTGACGGTCAACCAGTTCGCGATCATATTCATCCTTTCGGTGCTGCTGCTGCCCGAGCTGCTGCTAATCACGGGGATCGCGGTCTGGTGGTCTAGACGGACCTAGGAGAGCGTGCTCGGCGCCCTCTTGCTTCCGGCTGCCCGATGAAATTCCGTAACACGTTCATTGCTCTGGCGCTGCTGATTCTGGTGGGCGGCTACGCCCTTTACCTGGCGCTGGTGCAGCATGCCGGCAGCCGCAAAAAGCTTGTGCCCTTCAAGGCCAAGGACATCACCGGCATCGAACTCAAATATTCGACCCAGGATATCGAGCTGACGCGCGGCAAGGGCGGCAAATGGAGGCTCGTTAAGCCGCTTGCCGCGCGCGCCGATCAAGCTGCCGCTAACGGTGTGGCCCAGGCGGTCGCCGATTGTGAAATAAAGCGCGTCGTCGAAAAGAAACCCGCCGATCTTGCGCCCTTTGGGCTAAAGCCGCCGAAGGTCGAGCTGACGATCACGTCGCGCACGCACGGCAAGCTTGCGCCAATCCTGGTGGGCAAGGAAACGCCGGTTGGGTTTTCCGCTTATGTCAAGCTGGCCGACAAGGCGCCGGTTCTCATGGTTTCGTCGGCCTTTCCCGGCCAGGTGACCAAGAAGCTCAATGACCTCCGAGACCGCACGCTGATGAATTTCAAAGTCAGCGACGTTACCAAGTTCACCATCCAGCGCCAGGACCAATCGCCCATTGAGGTCGACCGCAAGGACGGCCACTGGCAGATCGTGAAACCCGCGCAGTACAAGGCTGACATCACGGCAACGCACATGCTTTTAAGTTCGCTCGCCGACCTGCGGGTTGCCGGCTTCGTCTCCGACAAGCCCGAGAATCTGGCGACCTACGGGCTTGACCACCCGCGCCTGATCCTGACGGTCTTCCTCAAAAAGAAGGGCGAGAGCGCCTCGCTGGAGGTCGGTGCCGGCCAGGGCAAAGACAAAGAGGGCATCTACGTGGCCCGCGGCGGCTCGTCCTCGGTATTTACCGTTTACAAGGGTGCGTACTCCGACGTTGACAAGTCGCTCCTTGACCTGCGCGACAAGCAGATAGCGAGCTTTGACCCCGGGCAGATCGCCAAGGTCAAGGTTCACACCATCACCGAGGACTACACGCTGGAACGCACGCCCGCCAACAAGTGGCTCGTCGTTTTGGAAGGACGGACCAGCCCTGCCGACGTGCGTGCCGTGCGGCGCTTTATCGACCAGGTTGCAGGCCTTAAGGGCGTTACGATCGCCGCCGACCCGATGACCGATCCGAAACAGTACGGGATGAGCGATCCTCACGAATCGATCGCGCTTTTTGGAAAGGACGGCAAACAGATTGCCGTGGTCAAGTTAACGCAGGCGATGGTGAGTGAGAGCCACGGCCCTGCGTCGGCAGGCAGCCCGGGGCAGAACGTCACCCGGGGCTTTTTCTACGCCAATGCCAGCAGCGGAACGGCCGTCTACACCATCAGTGAGTTCGATTACAACCGCATGAACAAGACCGCCTACGACTTCGGCCTCAAGATGGCGCAGAGCCCGACGCCGAAAGCCTCGCCGGCGGCAGCGAAACCGCCCGTCCCGGCCGCTGCTGCGCTGGGGGCGCCAAGCAAACGCTAGTTTACGGCCGGCCAGCCCGCGCAGAAGCCTTTGCGCGGGGTGGTCTTCAATCGCCTTCGGCGATGACGTGTGCGGCGGCAAACGCCGTCGTGTGCGTGATGCTGAGATGCAGGCGCGCGATGCCTCGGCGTTTGGCGAACGCCGCAGCCTTGCCGACAAGCCGCACCGTCGGAGCTTGCCCGCGCTCGCGCACGACCTCGATGTCGCGCCAGCCTGCGTGGCGGCTCCAGCCCGTACCGAGCGCTTTCATCGCCGCTTCCTTGGCGGCGAAGCGTGCCGCGTAGCTCTGGGAACGAACCACGCCCCGCGACTCGCAATAGGCTACTTCGCCGCTCGTGAAAACCCTCTGCATGAACCGCGGGCCTGTAAGCGGCCGCTCGAGCGCAAGCCGCATCCTTTCGACTTCGACCAGATCAATGCCAGTTCCCAGAATCCGTGCCACGATCGCTCGACCGGCGCACAGTATTAGCGCAACAAGTTGAAATTGGAAGACCGGTTTTGCGCGATCCGCGGTGCCATCGCAGCGGCGCTTGTCCCTTGCGCCGATTGGCGGGCTCGCCGGCCGCTACGGTCCGTAAAGCCGCGCGTACGACCGTTCTGCGCGGGCAGCCGCCGCCTGTTGCTCCGCGGGCTGTTCCTCGACGGGCCCGAGGTCGAGGATCATGCATTTGATCGAGCCGCCGCCCTTACGCAGAAATTCGCTCACGTTGATTAACACCGGCTCGACCGAGCGCTCGCGGACCTTGCTCAGTAGCTCATCCGTCACGCCCTCGGGCATGAACAGGTATAGCCTTCCGCGGTTCTCGACCTGGAAGGAATTCGCCGCGTAGACCTCCGCGTCACGAGCTGAAAGCGGGATGATTTGTCTGCCAAAAGTTTCACGCAATAAGCTGCGGGCCGCGGCGCTCAGCCCTTCCAGGTAAGCGAGCAGGAATTCCCGGGCGGGGCCGAAGGAGCAGATGACGGTATCGCCGTGATAGTGGGCTTCGAGCACAAGTTCCAGCGGCAGGACCTCTTTGGGCGCGGCTATCGGGCGCAGCTCCTCGAGGGCGCGGTACTGCGATCGGAACCCATAGATACGGCGCCAGGGAGGCAGCCCGAAGCGCGGCACAAATCGCTGCCGCTCGACGCTGCCGTAAGTGAAAATCATCCTGCCGGCGGCAGGAAAGAAGTCCGCTTCGCCCTCGAAACGCGCAGCGATTTCGCGAGTTTCGTACCCCAGCGCGCGCAGAAAAGGTCCGTAGACTTCGCGCTCCGCGGCTCGGGAAGGCAGCAGATTTGAAAGGTAGAAGATCTTGGGCCTGCCGGCGGAAGGTTGTTCGCCGGGCTCGAACTCGAGCGGATACAAGAAACCGGCATTGGCGGGATAGACGAGGCCGCTCAGTCGGGGATGCGGCGCGATGACGTAAACCTCGCACCCGTGGGCAATAAGCTCGCGAGCAAGCGCATGCCACTGGCTGCGGGCAGATTCTGGATCGACCTGCTTGCGCATTCCAAGCCAGTTGCGGGTATGCGGATTCGCCCCGCCAATAACCGAAAAATAGGCGGGGTCGCCCATCGCAATTACCCGCCCCATCGCGGTCATTCCCCCAGCGGCGGCTCGTATACGCCCAGGTAACGGCCGGACGCCGTCGTGACCAGCAGGTAGGGCCTTTTTGCCAGAAGCTTACGGGCCAGACGCCAGGTCATGTCTGGACGGATGGTCTGTACATCGGGTCTCATGACGCGGCACGCCACGGCACCTGCGGCCGGCTCGTTGACCACCCCCAACAGTATCCCCTCTGTATTAAGCACCACGGCTGGTGGCCGGCGAGCGCCACAGGCGGGCTGCACCGCGCCGGTGTCGTCTTCTGGCGCGAGCCTCGCGGCGGTATCTGCGGTGCGCTGTGAGACCGACGCCCGTCGGGAAAGCCTTATCCACGCTGCCCGCAACCCCGGCGCAAGGTTATTGATGAAGTAGGGGAGCACGCGTATCCGACTGCCCAGCGAAACCCGCGGCTCGATCGGCAGTCCCCGTACCATCCAATCGGCCTTGCCCCGCGCGTAGCGGAAAACCCGTTGAAAGCCGAGCAGTTCGAGCTGCGCCGCAGCCCGCGCGCTCAGGTCTCAGAGAACGTCGCGGCAATAAGCGACGGCGGCCCTGCCCGGGTCCAGCCGCACGCGTGCCTCGTGCCAGAGCCGCGCCAGCGGCAGATGAATCGCGCCGCGGATGTGCGCCGCGTCGTACTCAAAGGCAGGCAGAACGTCTATCACTTGCGCGCCGCTGGCAATAAGCTCAAGCAGCGCACCGTGATCTACTTCAGGGGCCGCCAAACGCGGCTCTCCCCTACTTGCGGGCCAATTCCTCGAGCATGTCGGCCTGGATTCCGCCTTCGATGTTCGGCTCGAGGAGTTTTCTCAGTTCTGCGAATTGCGGCGAGCCGACGTGAGCGTCAAAGGCGGCATGGTCGCGGTAGGCCTCGTAAGCGACAAAGACCGTGGGATCGTCGAGCGAGCGGTGAAACACGTAGGTAAGAGTCCCAGCTTCGTTGAGCGCGTTCTCAACCGCCTTCCGGCAAGCGGCTTCCACCGCTGCTTCGCGCCCTTCTTTTGCCTTGATCTTTGCAATTACCGTAAAAGCCATCGTCGCCTCCACTTTGGTCAATAAGAATCCGGCCGCACGCGCACAACGAGCCGTGCACGCCATAACTAGCTACGCCCGCGCCGCGCTGCTGGCAAGCTGCCGCGCTGCTCTGTTCGCTCGAGCCGTAAGATTAGCAAACCTGCCATGCCCGCGCCGTTCGGTGCCTGGCGAGATGCCGTCGCGTCAACCCGTGCGGTCCCCATCGTCAGGTCGAAACAATCTTCCGGCGACACGGCCCGCCAGGGCTCGCGGCGCCAGGCGCGAGAGCCCAGCGGCGATCAGATTCAGGGCGCCGCTTATCAGCACGCGCTTGCCGCGTTCGGCAGCCGCAAGCGCTTGGGCGACCACGGTCTCCGCGTCTATGTAAATAAACTGCGGGATCCGGACGCGCGTTGTCCCGGCTACTTCCTGGAATTCCGTCCGAACCGGGCCGGGACATAACGCCATCACCTTGACACCGGTGCCCTTAAGCTCATCCGCAACAGCCTGCGAGAAACTCAACACGAAGGCCTTGGTGGCCGCGTAAATGGCCATGTACGGTATCGGCTGAAAGGCGGACGTCGAAGCGACATTGATTATCGTGCCGCTCCGGCGCGCGACCATTGCGGGCAGGAAAAGGCCGGTCATCGCCACCAGCGCGCGCACGTTCAGGTCGACTTCCTCGATCTCTCGCGCAAGCGGCAACTCGTAAAAGCGCCCTCGGGTTCCAAACCCCGCGTTGTTCACCAGAAAGTCGACCGCGACGGAATCCGCTTCTAGCTGGTTGCGCACCTGCCCGGGACCGTCAGGCCCGCTCAGGTCGCAGACGATGATACGCGCCGCGGGAGCGCCCAGCGAACGCGCTTTGAGAGCCACTGATTTGAGCCGATTCTCGCGCCGGGCTACCAGGACGAGTGCATACCCCCGACGCGCCAGGCCATAGGCAAACTGCTCGCCAAGGCCGCTCGAAGCTCCAGTTACCAGCGCGGTTCCCATCGCAAAACCCGACTCCCGGCCATCGCCGTTTCACGGCGGCACGATACGGCGAGGATCGTCAGGCTTTAACCAAGGCGAGCACGCCGCGGAAATATTCCATGGTCTCACTAAGTCCCGTCCTGAGCGGCGTCTGCGGTTCCCAGTTCAGATGCTTGCGGGCCAGGGTGATATCGGGCCGGCGGCGCGTTGGGTCGTCGGGCCGGGCCGGTTCGAAAACCACCTGCGAGGAACCGCCGGCCAGTTCGACGGCCATCGCGGCGAGCTCCAGGATGGTAAACTCGTCTGGATTGCCCAGGTTGAACGGTCCTGTTACCTCTTCGGCCTCCATCATGCGTACAAGCCCGTCGATGATGTCGCTTACGTAAGCGAACGAACGGGTCTGCCGGCCGTCGCCGTAAACCACCAGGTTCTCGCCGCGCAGCGCGGCCACGCAGAAGTTCGAAACCACCCGCCCGTCGTTGATTGCCATCCGGGGGCCGTAGGTATTGAAGATGCGGACAATGCGGATATCGACGCCGTTTTGCCGATGGTAGTCCATCATCAGGCATTCGGCGACGCGCTTGCCTTCGTCATAGCACGACCGCACGCCGATCGGGTTCACATGACCCCAGTAGGTCTCGGCCTGGGGATGCACCTCGGGATCGCCGTAAACCTCGCTGGTCGAGGTCAGCAGGATTCGCGCCTTAACCCGCTTGGCGAGCCCGAGCATGTTGATGGTGCCCATCACGCTGGTCTTCAAGGTTTTGACGGGGTTGTACTGGTAGTGGATTGGCGAGGCGGGACAGGCGAGATGAAAGATACGGTCGACTTCGAGCAGAATCGGGTTGACGATGTCATGACGGACGAGCTCGAAGTTGGGATGGGAACGCAGGCGCTCGACGTTGGCGCGCCGGCCGCTGAAAAAGTTGTCGAGGCAGATTAGCTCGTGCCCGTCGGCAAGCAGGCGCTCGCACAGATGCGATCCCAGAAAACCCGCTCCGCCGGTTACCAGGGTTCGCACCTTTTGCCCCCGCGCTTGCCCTTAGCGCCGATTTTCGCGCACCGCGGCGAGGACTGTATCGATGACGTAATCCCCATCCTCGCGCGTCATCGCCGGATAAATCGGCAGCGAAAAGCAGCGGCTGAACACCTTTTCCGAGACCGGGAAATCCCCGTTACGGTATCCGTAGCAGCGCTGGTAGAAATGCATCGTGTGAAGCGGGATGCAGTGAACCGAAACGCCCACGCCGCGCTCGCGCAGAATCTCAACCAAGCGGTTGCGGTCCACCCTGAGCATTTCGGGGCGTATCTGCAAAACGTAAAGATGCCAGGCGTGGTCGCGCCCGGGACGGGTGCGCGGCACGATTAGTGGCTCTTCGGAGGCGAACGCCGCGTTATAACGCTCGGCGATTGCGGCGCGCCGGCGCATGAACTCGTCGGCACGCCGAAGTTGAACCAATCCGATCGCCGCGTGCACGTCGGAAAGATTGTACTTGAAGCCCACGTCGTGAATTTCGTAGTACCACGAACCGCTGGCGTCGTAGCGCTTCCAGGCGTCCCGGTCCATCCCGTGAAGGCTCGCCACCGCCATCCGGTCCGCCAACTGGTCGTCCTCGGTCGTCAGCATTCCGCCTTCAGCGCTGGTGATGTTCTTGGTCGCGTAAAAGCTGAAACAGGCGATGTCGGAGATGGTGCCCACCCGCGTCATGCCGCGGCCCTCGACCTCGACAGCAGCGCCTACGGCGTGTGCGGCATCCTCGGCGACGCGCAGCCCGAAACGCCGCGCCAGCTCCAAAATGCGGTCCATCTCGCACGGCTGACCGGCGAAATGTACCGGCAGCAGCACGCGCGCCCGCTGGAGGCGTCCGCTCGAAAGCGCCTGTTCGATTCGCTCCGGGTCGATGTTGAAGGTGTCTTCCTCAATGTCGACGAAGACCGGCCGCGCGCCAAGATAACCCACAACCTCGGCGGTTGCGGTAAAGGTAAAGGGCGTTGTTAGCACCTCGTCGCCGGGACCGACACCAAGCGCGAACAGCGCGAGATGCAGCGCTCCCGTGCAGTGCGCTACGGCCAGAGCGCGGCGGGCTCCTACGTAGGAGGCAAAATCCTGCTCGAAGCGTCGCGCTCGCGGTCCCGTGGTGATCCATCCCGAACGCAGGGCTTCGACAACTTCGCGCTCTTCTTCGGCTCCGATGGCGGGACGATGAAACGCTACTTGACGCATTGTCTCAAGCCGGGGATGGTGCCGGTGGTGAAGCAGGCAACGATAGGCGCACCCTCCGCACGCCCAGCAAGGCTCTTATCGATCACGGAGCCATTTCCGCTGATTTACGTGCCGTTTTCACGTGTGGCGGAGTATAAACGATCGTTCGCAAGCGGAGCAAGTTGAGAAAGTGACTCGGCGATGGGACGCGGCAGTGGTGGTTCTTATCGGTCTCTGGTACGCCGCGCTATATGCGGTAGTCCGTCCGCTCGCGCCCGGGCCGGTCATCGACGACTGGCTCTACGTTCACGCGGTTCAGGAGTTTGCGCGCACCGGCAGGATCGCGTTCGGCGGCTTTACGCAGGCGATGCCCGTGAGCCAGGTGCTGTACGGGGCGCTATGGGCCAAGTTTTTCGGTGCGAGTTACGTCTCGCTTCATATGGCTGGCGCAGTGCTCGGGATGGCCGGGACGATCGCGTTCTACGCGCTTGCTCGCGACGCCGGGCTCGAACCGGCACGGGCCCTGACCTCGTCGGCACTCCTGGCTTGCAACCCCTGCTACGTGCTTCTGAGCTTCTCGTTCATGACCGACGTTGCTTTCGTTGCTGTGCTGCTCGCCGCCTGCTGGGCTTTGGGACGCAGCCGGCGCGACGCAGAGGTCGGCGGCTCGGCGTGGCTCGCGGCCGCGCTCCTGGTAGTTGCTTTCCTGGTTAGATTTCTCGCCGCGGTCGCGATTGCCGGCTTCGTTGCCGCGATCGCGACCGCGCGCAGCCGCGAAGCGCGCGCCATCCAAGGCCCGCGACGCATCGCCGCCCGGACGCTCGTACCGTTGGGCGTCGCCCTGATGCTGTCGGCCGCGGCCTGGGCCTGGCTCACGATGATGCATCCCAAGCCCTGGGCGCTGCGGTTGGATGAGCAACATTTCCGCTGGTTGCTTCTGGTAACTCCGCTTTCGTACTTCAAGGACGGTATCCTGAATCCGCTGCTTTATCTCGGTGCGGTGCTGAGCCCGCTGGGAATACCGGCCGCGATGCGCTGGGGCTGGAAACGCGCCCTTGGGTGGTCTGCGCTCCTCTTCGTTACTGCCACGGTGCTGATCCGCGCCTATCCGAAGCTCCCTGTCATGCCCGAGTTCAGTTGCTGTGGCGCCTGGCGCAACGCACTGCAGCTCCCTGGCCTATCGGGCCGTTTTCTTTGGACGGGCGCGTGGCAATGGCCGGCGCTCGCGCTTTCATGCTTGGGCGCAAGCGCCCTGATTATGGCGGCCGAGCGCCTTCACTTCCCGCAGCGACGCGGCGTTACCGCCCTCCTTGCCAGCGCCTTGTTCTATCTAATCGCTTTGATCCCGCTCTGGTTCTTCAACGATCGCTACTATCTGCCACTGGTGCCCGCGGGAGCACTGATGCTGGCCCTGGCTGGTCCCGAACTCAGAAGTGTACAGAAGTGGGCCGTGCTATCGCTTACCGCGGTGATGGGCCTGACTTCGCTGGGCGGTCTTTACGCTTACCAGCGCGGACTTTCACGGCTCATCGCCGAGCGTGACGCGCTTGTGCGGGCCGGAATTCCGCGCGCCAATATCGACGCCGGTTACCCGCTCAACGGCGCCGACCTGTACCGCTGGGTCAACGGCGGGATGGACACGATGCAGTCGGAAAAAGGAATCCCGATGATCACGGCGCCGGAAGCCGCGAGCCGATACGTTCTAGCGGCTGCCCCGATGACTGGCGCGGAGGTCGTACGCACACTGATCATCCCCGGTCCGTTTGGACTTAGCTCCCGGAAGATTTACGTGCTGCAGCGGCCGAGTATCAGGCGGCGTGCCGGTTCTCCCGCGCAAGCACCTCGCGCGACGAACCCTGCAGGCCGCACGGTTC
>JAJYVB010000299.1 GCA_021792265.1 Deltaproteobacteria bacterium
CCATTTCTTCGCGCTTGTAATCCCTCCGGCCGAGACATCGCGCAGAGCGAAGGCGCGGTCGCCCTGAGGTCCGTCCTCACCAATGAAGAAACTCTCGGTCCGCTCGCCGAGCATCGACTTGACCGGGTAGCGGAAGAGGGCTCTTACCGTGCCCACTTGGTCGAGTCCCACCTTGAGCCTCGTTCCGCGTCTCTTGACGCGTCCGTAGATCGGCGCCGGCGGCGTGCCGCCGGGCAACTCCCCCTCAACTAGACGCCTGCGGCTGTTGCGGTGGCTGACGGCGAGGCCTTGGCGCCCGCGGTGGCACTTGTCGTCGCCGTCGCGGCGGACTCATTAGCCGAAGACGCCGCGGCAGCGGGCGTTGGTGCAGCCGTCGGTACATAGACAGTTGGCAGCGATGTCGGTGCCACCGCCGGTCCGGGTGGCGCTGAAGGTTTTGACGCTGGTGAAGGGGCCGCCGCTTGCAACGCCGTTCCTACGCCGTAGCCGTAAACCATCTCGCCGCCCATGTATCCCTGATAGCCCAACAGGCCGATGGCCACGACTGCCGCAATCAGGTAAATGGGACGCGAAGAGGCCAGAGAGCCCAAGGCTTCGACCCCGATTCGCCAGAGCGCCAGGATCGCGAAAATCCAGACCAGCCAGTCACCCAACTCGGAGTGATCTTTGAGTATGTCATGGGCAGCGCCGGTCGTCATCGACTTGACGCGATGCGCCTCCCAACCGCCGGTGAGCCACGACGAGGCGGCCGCCGCAGCACCCAGAATCATCAGGGTGAGCGCCATATAACGGATCCATCGCCGCGCCGGGATCAGGCTGCCGACCAGGTCGGCCAGGACGCCAACAAACAGCAAGGCAACCGTAAAATGGTCGGCAACCGGATGCAGCCGCCATTGTTTCAGCGTCTCGACAATCAGGTCCATTCGCCTTCCCCCTATCTAGGTTGAAGCGACACTCGAACTGACAGGCGGTGCGATAAGGGCCGCCTCGGGCAACTTTGCCTTTATGGCAGACTGGCGCTACGCGCGCAATTCGGCAAGTTTCGGCGAGGGCCTTCAGTTAATTACGATACGGTCGAAGTTGGGCTGCTACTCGTCCAAGCAGCCGAGGGCTGGGAGCGAGCGCATCCGCGCGGGCGTGGCTAGGACGGTCAGGCCACCGCCCCCGGCGACGCCGATCTCGTTAAGGATGTAGAAAAGTGTCTTGGGTGCGAACGAGCGCGACGGACGCTCGGCCTCGGACGAGGCTACGATCGGACCGCGCTTGTGGCGCGCAGGCAGGCAGGGAAACTAAAGCTTCGCCGGGAAGGACGCACTGTAAAGGCGGGTTTTTGGCTGATGGCGTCGGCTCTTAGCTACGGCAGTTATTCCGAGAGAAAAATCCTCTGCCGTTTCCAAGCCGAACCAGCAGGTTCCGTGGTCGACAGACCGGATTTGAGGCAGGCTGAGATCCTTTCGCCAGTCTTGTCCGGCAAAAGGGATCGGGGCACGGGCGTTTGACGAGGGGAAAACCCTGGAGAAGTCGCGAGCGCCGGTGGGAACGCGTCAGCAGGATTCACCGCCAGGCGCCCAGATGCGAGGGGTCAACCCAGCGAGTCTTGAACCCAGCCTGACGCAAAGAGCGCACGATAGCGGCGGGTGCTAGGGCCATCGCGCGCTGCTCAAGTAACGCGAAGTGAACTTCAATGAAGAGCGCCCGCACGTATCCTGCCGCCAAAAGCTCTCGCATCCCGGTCAGAACTTCAGGTTCGAAACCTTCCACGTCGATCTTGACGACGCTTGGGGCAACGCCGCTGCCACGCCAGATTGAATCGCCGCGCTTCACCGGCACCTGATTGCCCGCCATCCCGGGACGCACCTGACCAAGCGGCGAAACCTCATCCCCACCCGCCTGGAATGAGACGGTGCCATCGAAGTCCCCCAGAGCAATCGGATTGATGACTACGCGACCGTCGTCCGCAAACCGCTTGCGCAGTTCCGCCACGCAGTCTTGCGCTGGCTCGAACGCAATCACCCTGCCTGTTGGCCCCACGAGCCGGGCAAACTCCGCTGTGTACAATCCAACGTTTGCTCCCACGTCCCATACGACGTCGCCCGGGCCCACCGCCGCAAGCATCGCCCTGCGCAGAGCGTTTTCGTAACCCGCAGTCCGAAATCGGCTGGCGAGCCTTGTTACCCCAAGTCTTCTCATCAGCGACCGAATGCGAATTAAGACAGCGTTCACCGCGTCCTCGATAACCTGCGCGCGTGCTTGATGCAAGTCCGGCGCAGTACGGAGCAGGGACGATCTTCACTACGACGTTTCCCCTACATATGATTGCGGAGTGAATCGGCTGCATCAGCTGGTTCGCGAGATTCGCAACGTAAGGCGAATAGGCGGACCGCTCATGGCCTGCCGGTGGGTTTGCGCAGTTGCGCGCCATGCTCCGGCAATCGCTCGCCAGGGCAACCTTATGCCCGCCGACCGAGCCATGGCGCGCCACCAGTGGCTCAGATTTTGGGTTCTCGGTTGCGATCTTGCCCTACCCGGCGACTGTTTCGGAGGCGCCCGAGATAATGTACGGGCGGCAGGTTTATTTCGCGCTCCCCGAACTCCGAATCGAGCCGGGGGATGCGGTGGTAGATTTGGGCGCCAACCGCGGCCTTTTCTCCCTGCTCGCTCTCAGCCTCGGCGCACAGTGCGCAATTGCAGTCGAAACGCAGGGCGGCTTTATACCTCTTATCCGCCAACTTCTTGACCGCAACGGATGCGCCGATCGCGCGCTCGTCGAATGGTGTATGGTTGGGGCAGAGGCGGGCGCGCTAGCCGATCCCGCCACAGCCGAGGCTGCCTCGCACTGGCAGGCTGGAGTGCCGATCCGGTCGATGCGCGAACTTTTGCACCGAAGCGGTATTCAGCGAATCGACTTTCTCAAGATGGACATCGAGGGGTCTGAGTTCGACCTGCTCGCTAACGACAACGCCTGGCTACGCGACGTTCGCCGCCTTGCCATGGAGGTCCATAAGGACTTCGGGGAACCTGCTCTGGTCGCGCGCATACTCGCCCAAGCGGGTTTTACTGTCCGACTGGCACGCCCTGATCTGCACTTCGTCGCCAGTCCCAACAGCGACGTCGGTTACATATACGCTTTTCGTTAGTTGGTTCCTGTGCTGCCGGAGCTAGTTCCGGTCAATGGTTCGCTCCTTAATCAACGAACGGAAACAATTCCGTTCGCGCATTGTGGGTGTGTGAGCTGCGAAGCGCCGGCCGGCTCGACACCCGCTGCTTCGCCGGTGACCTCTCCTAAATCCCCAAAACCGTTATCGTTTGATATTTAATTCCCCGCCGCGCCTGTCTGCGGATCAGCGCGCGCCGCGGCCGAACAGCACTACCTTGGTCGTCTGCAACATAATCTGCACATCGAGCCGCAAAGACCAGTTCTTGATATAATACAGGTCGTAGCACAGCTTCTCGCGCGCCTCCGCTATATTCGCGGCGTACGGAAAGCATACTTGCGCCCATCCGGTAACGCCAGGACGTACAAAGTGCCGATACTGGTAATAGGGAATTTCCGTCTCCAGTCGTGCAACGATTTCAGGCCGCTCCGGCCGCGGCCCGCACGGTCACCTCGAACCGGCCCGGTTGCTTGGGCAGCCTGCCGGAGATGATGGCGTCCGTACTGTTCGGCAGCCGCCGGATCGACAGCCCGCGCGGCAGTCCGCTGGCGCTGAACCGCAGTCCGCC
>JAJYVB010000300.1 GCA_021792265.1 Deltaproteobacteria bacterium
CGCTAATCGGTATCGGCGAAATGGGTATCGCAAACAGCACCGCGGCAGCCGCGGTTCTCGCTGCCATCACCGGTATCGAGCCCGCCAGGCTCGCCGGACGCGGCACCGGAATCGATGACGCGGCGATGAGGCGCAAAGTCGGAGTCATCGAAGACGCCTTGAAACTGCATCAACACAGCCTGCGCGACGGGCTGGGTACGCTTGCGTCGGTCGGCGGCTTTGAGATTGGCGCGATGGCCGGCGTTTGTCTCGCAGGCGCTGCGGCATCCGTGCCGGTCGTGGTTGACGGTTTCATCGCGACCGCTGCCGCGGCGCTGGCCGACCGGATACACCCGGGTCTGCGCGATTACCTGTTCTTTGGGCACTGCTCGGCGGAGGGCGGGCACGCCCTGGTCCTGGAGACGCTTCGGGTGCGCCCCATCCTGCAACTGAATATGCGCCTGGGCGAGGGAACCGGAGCGGCGCTCGCGATGAGCCTCATTCAGAGCGCGCTTGCTTTGTTCCATCAAATGGCGACGTTCTCGGGCGCGGGCGTTTCGGGCCCAATCAAATGATGGAATCGGAAGAAAAGACCGGCATCGGCGAGCGCGTCAACGGCCCGTTCTTCTCGGAGATACGCCTTGCGACCGGATTTCTGA
This sequence comes from Deltaproteobacteria bacterium, assembly GCA_021792265.1. GTDB lineage: Bacteria > Desulfobacterota > Binatia > Binatales > Binataceae > JAJYVB01. The sequence continues at coordinate 639 of JAJYVB010000300.1, forward strand.
CCATATTGCCTGTCCTTCCCGCCGGCACTGCACATGACGACGCGGTCGCGAGATCGTTCCGATGGTTCCCGCTGGTCGGCTTCATGATCGGGGCGTTCCTGTGCCTCGAGGACGCGACGCTGGCGCTCTTTCTCCGTGGCGCCCTGCGCTCCGCGATTGTTCTGATGTCGCTCGCCGCAATCACCGGCGCGGTTCATCTCGATGGGCTGGCGGATACGGCCGACGCGTTAGGTGCGGGACGCAACCGCGCGCGCGCTCACGAGATCCTGCGCGACAGCCGCATTGGAACATTCGGAGCTCTGGCGGTTGTATTCGTCACGGTCGTGAAAATTCTCGCGCTGGCTCAATTACGCGGCGGTCCTCGTTACGCTGCTCTATGGCTGGCGCCAGGGTTAGCACGATGGGCGATGGTGACCGTTCCGTGGCAACTCGAATATTTACGGCCGCAGGGGGCCGGCAGAATCCTACTCGATGGCAAAGACCCAAACGGCCTGCCGATAGCTTGCGTGGTTGCGATAGTCGGCGCAGCGCTCGTGTTCAGCACGCATGCTCTACTGGCGTGCATCGTCGCCGTGACAGTCGTGACCGTGCTGCGGGCTTTCTACCGAAGATGGCTTGGCGGAGTTACAGGCGATTTGATCGGCGCTGCCGGGGAGATTGTCGAACTCTGCGTCTTAGTCGCGATGGCAGCTCACGGCGCGAGTCTCAATCGCTCACCATTCATTTGAGACGCATCTGACAACCGGCGACCATCAGCACAACCGTGTCCGCGATAGCGGCGACCTTCTGGTTGGTACATCCAAGCAGGTCGCGAAAACGACGCGCGAGCTGATTTTCCGGCACGATTCCCCATCCGACCTCGTCGCTGACGACCACGACCGGAAAAGACGTGGACTTAAGAGCGGACGTCAGCGAATCCGCTCGCTCCAGAATCGCGGAATCGGAAAGGCCCTGCCCGAGCAAGTTGGAAACCCACAGCGTCAGGCAGTCCAGCACCACGATACCGGCGCGGTTCTGGAGCGCAGATAGTGCCGCGCCCAACTCGACCGGTTCTTCGACGGTTTCGAATTCTGCGGGGCGCGTCATGCGATGGCGCGCGATACGCTCGCGCATTTCATCGTCGAACGCCTGTCCGGTTGCTATCACGAAGCGGCGTAACGCCGCAGGACCTTCATTCGCAAGCGCTACGGCGTACGCGCTCTTGCCGCTTCGAACTCCGCCGGTGATAAGCGTGACGCTTCCCATCCTCTTAGAGTGCCAGTAAAATTCCGCACCCGCGAGGTCGGCGGCTGGAACCACAACCTCCACACTCCATAAACGCCTTCGGTTGCGACCTCCAGGCTGCTAGCGTGGTCCAAATCAGCTTTCCTGGGGCTTCAAGGAGGGCGAATGCCACATAAGAGAAACCGGGAAAATCAAAAACTCCCTCCCGGATGCCGATGGCGAGACTACGGCAACGGCGTCCGGAAAATCCAGGTCATTATCAAACGCAAGAGGTTCGGACTCAAACCGATCTCAAGGGTGTTCGACACCAAGCGCGACGCCGACGATTGGGTGGCCGCGGAAACCAAAAAGCTCAGAGCGCTCGATCCGAAATCGATCGGCGTGCTGCACCTCGACGAAGATCAGCGCCAGACGACGCTCGGCGAAATGATAGCCGACTATCTCCGTTATCGGTTCCCGGACGAGACTGCTGAGGAGGTGCAAAAGACCCTGTAGCGCGAGAGATCGAGGCGCGCATGCGGAGCCGTGTCCGAGTAATCTGCCGGGACGAAATCGTCGCGTTCCCGATGGCAAACATCCGCCCTTACTTGATCATCGAGTATTCTGACAGACGACTGAAGCACGTAAGCAGCCAGACAGCGGGACATGAGATCGCGTTCATCAGTGCGGTCTTCGACCACGCGATATGGGTGCGCGGGTACGAGGCTCTAACCAATCCGGTTCGCCTCATACCCCGCAGGCGCAAACCGCAGGCGTCAAAGACTCTCGATCGCCGCCTTGAACATGGGGAGAAACCCCGCATGGTCGCCTTGGCTATGCGTCATCCCGACCGCCGGGCTCGGCGCAACGGGCGGACGCTCGCACTTGCGTGGTTGCTCGCCCTCGAAACGAGCCTCCGCAGAGTGTGTTCTCGTTGTGGGAAAGCCCCCACGCGATCACCCGTGCGTGGGACCGGGTCCAGCTCGATGCAAAGCTCAAGGAACGCCTGCCATTCCACGCAACGCGGCATGAAGCAGCCAGTGCGCTAAGCGAAAAACCCGGCGCCACAATCATGGCAATAAAACGTCTGACCGGACACCGCTCGCTTGCGGCAATGCAGCGGTACATCAACCTCTTAAAAGGTGAGGCTTCAGCAAAGTAGTAGGCGGCTGTGGACGCGGACCCGCCCCGAAAGGCCACGCACTTTGAGCGCGATTTGCTCAAACGCAGCAGTCTGGAACCAGCGGCGTGCTCTCAATAGCAATGCCGAGCCAGCCATGGCCGGTCCCGACGTCTTCCCAGCAGCTCTCGACATCCGCTTAAAGCTTCCACGTTAGAAAAATCGAACGGTTGTCGGGATAAGTGTCAGGAACGCGATCGCGGTCGCGAAACGCGTTGAGGAACCGCGTGCGGTCACGGTCCGGGGTCGGCAGGACCGTGGTTCTCTTCATGCAAAGTGAACAACGGTGGAGGGTCTGGGCACATCAGACCTCAGCCGTCACTTGAGGTCATCCTTTTGCGCTTGGGCCGATGGTTCCATCGTTCAGGCAAGATGCGAGAGTCTGGTAAAACCGCCGCAAGATCAAGGCTTTGGTTAGATTACTTTGCGCGCGAAGGCCGACCCGCCGGCGCAAAAGTGTACGCATTTATGTTGTTCACTTTGCATCTCGAACGATCGGATTTCTGTGTTCACTTTGCACGAATCTGCAAGGCGGCTTGGACTCTGAACCGACACCAATTAATGCCCTTGCGGTGCGCTGACCCAAATCCCGATCTGAAGTGAACCCCTGAGGCTGGACAGGTAGAAGCGGCTCGATTGGACCAGGTCGCAGGGCATTTCTATTTCTGATTCTCTGACTTGGTAAAGAGCTT
>JAJYVB010000301.1 GCA_021792265.1 Deltaproteobacteria bacterium
GATTGAGCGCTGCCAGACCGGCCAAATTTTCTGCTTGCGTCAGCAGCTCGGTCTCAAACGATTGCACGCGCGAGGTCAACGCCGCACCACGCTCCAAAACTTTCTGGGAGCCGATGAGCCGAAACGCCGAGTCCTGGGACAGGCGCTCGGCGTCGTTAACATCCTCATAGCCCGCCAGGCGGCTGTATACCGACTGCCGCACCAGGTCGGCCAGGGGCAACTGGGTGTTCTTTCCTCGCTCGTCGGTCAAGTGCCGCTCAATCAGCTCGCCGAACCCCAACCGTTCGTCCAGTTCCCGCACCAGCAGCAGGCCGCCGTCGGAGGTCACACGCGAACCCTGGAACTCCACTCACACGGAGCTGTTGAACGATAGCTGAAAGCCTGTTTTTCAACTTCCTGTTAAGCAATTTCCCCCAGCGCTCTACGCACTTTTTCCTGGCAAACTAGGGTCTTCGCGGACTTGAGCCCGGTTCCGGGCGAGTAGACTTGCTACAGATGCACCTTTGCCTTTGTTTCGGCCAGCGTCTGGTGGCGGCAAGACCAGGTCGGCCGCAAAGAGGCTCAAGTGACCGAGGGACCTACACAAACGACGATGCGCAGCGGTCCAGCCGGGACTTGGGATCCAAGCCTGCTGGTTCGCTCGCCCGGGCTGCGGCTTCAGTCACTGGCCGACCTTGCTCACGAGCTCCGTACGCCGCTACAAACGCTGATCGGTTATCTGGAAATTATTCGCGACGAATATCAGGAACAGGTTGGAGCCGAACCCAAGCGGCTGCTTGACCGGATGAATGTTGCGACTCACGACCTCGCCCGAACCGTCGAAAATATCCTTGAGTTCGTCTCGGTCGAGAGCTGGAGCGATACCTCGCAGGAGGAGGACGTAGCGATAAGCGACTTGGTGACCGAGGTTCGTCCGCTGCTCGACGCTGCCAATCAGGGGCGCGGCCTCACGTTGACCTTCGACACGACGGCCGCGCCGAAAGCGGTCCGATGCTGGCGCAGGCCGCTACGCTCAATTATCGCGAACCTGGCGCTGGCGGCGATCAAGCATACCGCCTCGGGTTCGGTCAACGTCGCGATCCGAAGGGGCTCTGTGCCGCAGTCCGAATCCGTGGTCGAAATCGAAGTCTCCAACAGCGGACCCGGCGTGGTCCCCGAGCTGATCAAGCTCGCATGCATCCCTTTTTCCAACCGCTTGCGCGACGATCCCAAGCGCTTTCACGGCCTTAGCCTTGCCTTCACGGTGATCCTGCTCAGCGTGGAGGCATTGGGCGGGACCTTCAACCTGGCTTCCGATCCCGACTTGCGGGCGAGCTTCGTTGCTCGAATTCCGTTCAAAGCTCCACAGACGCAGCTTGACCGCACCGAGTCGCGGCCCGAGCTGCGGGCTTCCAAGCTGTTACCAATCCATCCGGCGCTGCGAAATCCGGGAGCACTGGCCAGCTAAGTGTCCAGCGTAGCTCTTCGGCACCCCACGTGAGTGCCGAACGCAAACGCTTCGGGTAGCCGGCGCGGTTCGACGGCCTCAGGCGGTTCGCTTTCGCGCTAACTCTGGAGGTAGCGGCGCAGAAGCCCAACAACGACGCCTCGAACTCTCAAGTCTCCCTCGCCGACCAGAATCGGCTCCATGGTGGAGTTCGCCGGCTGAAGCCGTACCCGGCCGTCGCTTTGGCGGTAGAACTTTTTGACCGTCGCTTCGTTGCCGACGAGCGCCACTACGGTCTCGCCGTTCGAAGCCGTTTGGCGTTCCTCGACGATGATGTAGTCGCCGTCACGGATTCCCTCATCCACCATCGAGTCGCCGCGCACCCTCAGGCAGAAGGTATTATCGCGCCGCACGAATTCGTCAGGTACGCTAATCGTGTCCTGATCCTCGACCGCCTCGATGGGCATGCCAGCGGCGACCGATCCCAGCAGGCGCAGCGAGCGCGCGCCGGTGCGGGCCGGGCCGCCGGCCAGCTCAAGGGCGCGGCTGTGGTTGTGCTGGCGGCGTATATAGCCCTTGGCTTCGAGGTTCTTGAGATGCTTATGGACAGTGGCAAGCGACGACAAGCCAAAGTATTCGCCGACCTCAGCCAAGGTGGGAGCGTACTCGTGCTCGGCGATATAGTGCCCGATGAAATCGACCAACTGCTTCTGCCGTTTGGTCAGCGTATTCATAACGGTCTCTCCGGCGACTTTGACGCAGCCTCTGTGGCATCATGGCGAACATTCGGCAAAACTGCAAGCACCAACAGCCGAGAGTTAGCTCGGCCTGCCGGGCTCCGAAGCGCCAACGCATGCAATCGTAGTGGTAAATCCGGATGGCCAAAATCCGCGTGATTTTCGAAAACGGCGACCCGGAGCGAACAGTCGAATTCGACCCGGCCGACGCCCCGTTTCAGGAGGACGGCAGGCCCTGTTCCGTCCTGGACGTCCTGCTCGGCCACGGCATCCAACTCGAGCATGCCTGCGGCGGAAACTGCGCGTGTACGACTTGCCACGTGGTCGTCAAAAGCGGGATCGGCAAGCTCTCGGAGGCCAGCGAGGAAGAGGAAGACCTGCTCGACAAAGCTCCGGGTCTGACGCCTACGTCACGGCTCGGATGCCAGGCGGTAATCGAGGACCCGGACGCCGAGCTCGTTATCGTCGTACCTCGCTACACGATCAACCAGCAGGTGAGCGAGAGCGGCCGCTGACAGGGCGCTTGGGCAAGCGCGACGGGAGCTCCTTTCGGAACCCGTCACCAGCAGGGCGTGGCCACAGACGTCTTTTACAGCATGCCTGCTTGAAGCGATGACCGAGGAACAAAAGGCCGGGTCTGAGACAGGAGAGGCGATACGAAAACGGCCGACCCTGGGGGCGCATATCGAGCGCCTGTGGGACCACAACGCCGACACCCGCTCCCTCTTCCTTCGCTTACCGCACGGGGCAAGGATCGCCTTCCTGCCGGGCCAGTTCATTTCGGTCGTCATCCCGCTGCCGGGCGAGAAGCGCGTGCGTCCGTACTCGATTGCGTCGGACCCTGAGACGCCAGAGCTTCTGGAGATCTGCTTCAACCGGGTGCCGAGCGGTTCGGGCGCCGCGTGGCTTTTCGAACGACGCGCCGGCGACGAGCTGGAGTTTACCGGCCCCTTTGGCATGTTCACGCTCGAAAGGCCGCCCGGCGACGAGTCCGTCTTCCTTGCCGCGAGCACCGCGATCGCTCCAATTCGCCCGATGGTTCGGCGGGCACTGGCGTCGCCGAACGCGCAAAGGCTTACGCTTCTTTACGCGGCTCCCGATAGCGAGCATCTCCTCTATCATGCCGAGCTCGAGCGGATGGCTGGCGAGTCGAGCGGCCGTCTTCATTTCGAAACGTTTACCACCGGCGCAGCCGACCCGATGGGGCTGCTCTGCGACGAAGCACGCCGCCGCTGGGTTGACGGAACAGGCACGCGCTCGCGCCACTTCTATATTTGCGGAGTCGGCAGCCAGGTTATCGCGCTTCGCAGCCTGCTGCGCGGCGCTGGCTACGAGCGCGGAGCTGTACACTACGAAAAGTGGTGAGCGCTCCTCTGCGGCCAAAAGCACATCCGCCACACCCTTCCCGGCCGCAAGTCCCCACGGGGTTACCAGCACATTGAGGGGAATGCACATCGGCACTCGCAGCTTCATCTGGCCGCCTCATTTCATCAGCCCTATGCCGCTGCCTGGGTACTCAAGACGAGTCAACCCAGCGGA
>JAJYVB010000302.1 GCA_021792265.1 Deltaproteobacteria bacterium
TCGATCGCCTGATGGAGGCCGTCGCTCCAGCGCCGGCCCGGCATCAGCCGGCCCGTGAATTCGTCGACGATGATCACCTGGCCGTCTTTGACCACGTAATCCACGTCGCGCTTGTAAAGCGTATGGGCACGCAGGGCCTGGTTGACGTGATGGAGCAGCAGCATATGGCGCGGGTCGTAGAGATTATCGACCCCCAGAAGCTGCTCGACGCGCGAGACGCCGTCTTCGGTCAGTGTCGCGGTGCGCAGCTTCTCGTCGATTGCGAAATGCTGCTCGCCTCCGAGCCGCGGGATAATCCGGTCGACGACGTAGTAGGTGTCGGTGGACTCCTCGGACGCACCCGAAATGATGAGCGGCGTGCGGGCCTCGTCAATCAGGATCGAATCTACCTCGTCGACAATCCCATAGTCGTGCGCGCGCTGCACGTAGTCGTCGAGGTTGAACTTCATGTTGTCGCGCAGGTAGTCGAAGCCGAACTCGTTGTTCTGGCCGTAAACGATGTCGCAGGCGTAGGAACGTTTGCGCTCCTCGTCGCTCAGCCCGTGCACGATGACGCCGACGCTCAGGCCCAGAAAGCGGTAGATGCGGCCCATCCACTCGGCGTCGCGCCGGGCCAGGTAGTCGTTAACCGTCACCACGTGGACCCCGCGCCCGCAAAGCGCGTTGAGCACCGCCGGCATCGTCGCCACCAGCGTCTTGCCCTCGCCGGTCTTCATCTCGGCGATTTTGCCCTCGTGGAGCACGTTGGCGCCGATTATCTGGACGTCGAAATGGCGCTGGCGCAGCGTCCGCTTTGAGGCCTCGCGCACCACCGCGAAGACCTCCGGCATCAGCTCGTCCATCGCTTCTTCGCGCTCTTCGGGCTCTTCGATTGCCGAGAGCTTCTCGCGCCAGCCAGCCACTCGTTCGCGCAGGCGCGCGTCGTCCTCGTTGGCGAAACGCTCCTCGAGCACGTTCACCGCCGACACTACAGGCCGCAACCGTTTGAGCTCGCGGTCGTTCTTCGAGCCAAAGACCTTGCGGGCCACCAGGGAAAATGCCGATGCCATCTACGTTGGAAAAGCTTCGGAAGCGCACTTCCGAACTTGTTCTTAGAGCAGAATAACCGCTGCTGGCGATCCGTTCCAGTTGAGCGCGGCGAACAGGCAGCCCGCCCGCGCGGGCTATGGCAAACCGCGCGGATCTAAAATGCCGGGCCGTATCGGCCGGGCTGTCGCGGCTGCGCCGCTACCAGCGCTCGATGCGAACCGCACTCTCCACCTGCGGCCCCAGAAAGCGCCGCCCGACCCGGATAAAGCGCTCGGGCGTCTCGGTCACGAAAAAGCTCTGCCTTCCAGCGCCGCGAAGCCGCGCGAGGCCTAGAGCATGAAGCCGCTCGCGCACTGCCGCAGCCGTCGCGCTTGCCGAGTCCACGATCTTCACGCCGGCACCAAGCACCTTCTCGAAGACCGAGCGCAGCAGCGGGTAATGCGTACATCCCAGGAGCAGCGCCTCGATGCCGCTTGTTTTAAGGCTATCCAGGTAGTGCGCCACGGTGCGCTCGGCGATCTCGTTGTCAGTCCATCCCTCCTCGGCCAACGGGACCAGAAGCGGGCAGGCGCGGGTGAAAACCTCGGCGCGCGGCCGAAACCGTTTTATCGCTCGGGTATACGCCCCCGAGGCGATCGTCGCCTCCGTGCCAATTACGCCGATTTTGCCGGAGCGCGAGGCGCGGCTGACAGCGCGCGCACCCGGCTCGATCACGCCCGCCACCGGGATCGTGGTCGTACCGGCGATCTCGTCCAGCGCAACCGCGCTGCTGGTGTTGCAGGCGATTACCAGCATCTTGATTCCACGCGCCAGGAGAAACCCGGCGTTCTCCAGGGAGTAGCGCAGAATCACCTCCGCCGACTTGGTGCCGTAGGGAAGCCGCGCCGTGTCGCCAAGGTAGATAAAATCCTCGCGCGGATTCGCTTCGGCCAGCGCCTTGAGAACGGTGAGTCCGCCGATCCCGGAATCGAAGACGCCGATTGGGCGATTTCGCGGATCGGCCGCCGGATTGAGGCCAAGGCGCTTAGCACGATGCTGAGGAACTGGAAATTTTGACGCTTCAACAGACCTCAAGCTCGCCGGCGCGGGTCGAACTGTTTCGCGTTTCGCGCTCATATCGCTTGGGAAATTCCTGGCCCGCCAAAACCGAGGATCCACCGCCGAAGCTCCTGGATTCCCGAGCCGGTTCGTGCCGAGCATGGCATAACCTCGGCCGAAAGTACGGTAAACCCTTCAAGTGCCCGCCTTTGCTCATTAGACGAGAGCTTGTCGGCCTTGGTAGCGGCGATCATCAGTCTGAGCCCGCGGCGGCGCGCGAGCCGGACAAGCTCGGCCTCGTCACGCTCCGGACCGCGGCGCAGGTCAACGAGCAGCAGGAGAGCGGCAAGGTTGGCTCTTCCCTCCAGGTAATCGCTCAGCAGACGGGACAGCGCCTGAGCGCGATCCCGCGCCATCTTTGCATAGCCGAAGCCTGGAAGATCGACCAGCGCGAGGCATTGCCCCAGAGCGAAAAAGTTGAGGGCCCGAGTCCGGCCCGGTGTCCGGCTCGTACGCGCAAGTCTTCCATTTGCGGCGATCGCGTTCAGCAGCGAGCTTTTTCCCACGTTGGAACGCCCGGCCAGCGCCACCTCGGTACGTTCCCATCGCGGACAGGAAGAAAGCTCCTCGGCAGACGCCACAAAACTCGCCGCCAACCTCATCGTAAAGCCGGCCGGACCACCAAATCGCTGCCTGCAAACCCTCGCTCGATGAGGAGCGGCCCGACCGCGCCGCTGCCTGCTACCGAGTGCCCGCGGCCGCATGAGCAACAACCGCCCGCGACAGAAGTGCCAGATTCCGAGCCGTGTTCGTCAGCACGAACCATGGTCACCTCAGCGGGCGAAAGTTCCCACCAGCTCCGTCTGCGCCAAAACGTGCCCGGCCATCGCTCGCCGCAGCTCTGCTGCACTCGCTCCGGGGGCGAGGTCGAGGCGCGAACCAAGAGCGAAAAGGCGAAAATGGTAATGATGGGCAGGACCGGGGGGAGGACACGGGCCATCGTATCCGGTGCGCCCGTAGGTATTGCGGCCCTGCAGTGCGCCTTGGATGGTTGTGGGCGTTTTGGGTATTCCAGCCGGCAGTCGTGAAACGCTCGCCGGCAGGTCGTATAGCACCCAGTGGATGAAAAGCCCCCTTGGAGCGTCAGGATCCTCAACGATGAGGGCCAAAGTTTCTGCACCCCGCGGAACGCCGCTGATCACGAGTTCTGGAGAGCGGTCGGCGCCGTTGCAGCTAAACCCAACTGGGATGGCTCCGCCCGGGGTGAAAGCTGAGCTGCCGATCGAAAAAGACTGACCGGCCCCGGCCCGCGCGGGCCATGCGAACCGACTGCCTGCGGCCGAGATCAACAAAACAATCATCACAGCCGTTACGGCTCTGGTGCGGCGCATCCTCATTCATCCTTGTGGTGAAGATTGCTCGGAGCGTTACAGCAAATGCTAAGGGATTTCACCCCTGCGGCTCAACCGTCTACCGCTGCGGTAGCATCGACCGCGAAGGGCTCGATAAATCGCGATTTGACATCAGCCAAGCGTGTCACGCGAGGAGCAAGCGGTGTCAGTACACACCCTTGACCACTAATTACGTTCTACGCTATTCTCGCGTACGTTACGTTTCGC
>JAJYVB010000303.1 GCA_021792265.1 Deltaproteobacteria bacterium
GATACTCACCGCCTTGGCGACCGTGGTCGGTGCTTCGTAGGTAAACTCGTGCAAAGGCCGAAACCCTCCCCATTGGGGCCCTTCTCCAAGCCCGTATCGTTACTTAGATAGCCTACTTTTGCCGCCCTCGGAAAGCCCGCGAAGCGCCCGGTTTCGAGGCCGCAAATAAAGACCCGCGCACTGGCAGGTCAGGCGAAGCCGCCCGCGCTTGTGAAGACTCCGCGCGGCTACCAGATCTTCGACGGCCACGCCGAAGGCACAATGAAGGTGCTGCTACAGCCGTAACGGGAACAGGGACCACGAGGGTCTCGCTGTCGCCAAAACTGCCGCGCGAGACGAGGCGGCCCGCCCGGCGCGTAAGGACGGGCCCGGGGCGAATTGCTCCGGGAGGCTTTCCGGCGATTTGTGGCTGACGTCCGATGACGGACGCTTCAAAAGTTCGGCCGCTCCAGACGCCGCCGCCCTCGACCCCCGGTAGCTGATTGTTTTGACAGACGAAAAGAACAGGCAATATATCAGCGTGTTCCACAAAACTGGCAGCGGGGCAGATATGGGAGGGAACGATCCAACAGCGGTTGACTTGTTCTGCGGCGCAGGTGGCCTTTCTCTCGGATTCGAGCGAGCAGGCTTTCGTGTCATCTGCGCCGTGGACAATTCCACAGCCGCCGTCCTGACGTACAACCAGAATTTCAGCTGCCAAGCCACCGCGCTCGATTTATCTCTGGCCGACTTGAGACTGCCAGCCGCCGATGTGATAGTCGGCGGCCCGCCTTGTCAGGGGTTCTCCTCCGCCGGGATGCGGCGCCCCGGGGACCCGCGCAATTCGTTGGTCGCGAAATTCGCGAACATCGTAGCTGAGCGACGGCCGAGAGCGTTTGTGTTCGAGAACGTCGAAGGCTTCCTGACAGCCCATGGGGGCGCGTTTGTTTTGGACCTGTTGGCCCCGCTGCTCGGCGCGGGGTACAGGATTCATCTTCAAAAGGTCAACGCGGCAAACTTCGGGGTTCCCCAACACCGGAAGCGTGTGATCGCCGTGGGCGGCCTTGGGTTTGACCCCTCTTTGCCCCGCCCGACGCACACGGCTTTTGGCGCGCCAGGGGCGCTGCTAGCATCCGAGCACCTTCCCCTAGCCCCTGCGGTTGCTGAGGCCATCCGGTCGCTGCCTGAGCCCGCATGCGAGCCTCCTGGAAATCCGCAAGGACATTACTACCGACCACTAAGAGATGAGGACTTGGAGCGCGCCCAAGCGCTGGGTCCGGGTCAGACCATGCGCGACCTCCCCGACGCGCTTTGGCACACTAGTTACCGGCGCAGAGCGTTTCGAAGGGTCATGGACGGCACACCAACAGAACGCCGGGGCGGCGCGCCGGCTGGAATAAGGAGGCTGAGCGGGGACCAACCGAGTAAGGCAATAACGGCAGCGGCAAAATCAGAGTTTTTGCACCCGAGTGAGCACCGTGCCCTCACCCTGAGAGAGTGCGCGCGGCTGCAAACCTTCCCTGACCAGCACCTCTTTTTGGGGAGGCCGTCGGACCAAGCAGGGCTGCTCGGCAACGCCGTTCCGCCACTACTCGCCTTTCGGTTCGCCCAGACGTTGTTCCACGATCTAGAGAAAGCTGAAGCAGGCGTTCGGGAGGGCGCGTTACTCACCTTCGTCCCGACACTCTCCGACGGGTGCAGTCCGGCACTGAAGCAGGTGAAGACTTTAGTCGAAAAGGCCTTCGCTCGATTCGTCGAGCCAAGGGAGCTTACGTTGTGGCGTTAACCAAAACGCAAGAAGCCATGATAACTAGAGTCTGCGCCGTCGGTGGAGGCGAGTTGGGCGTCAAGCTCGATGACGAAACCTGCTGCTACTTGCTCGCAGTCATCGCGAGCGATCTCGGCCTCTCAAAGGTGGTTTCTGCCCCCAAACGTTTGCCCGCGTTCTTCGGTAGTGAGCCGCTTGGGGACCTGCGCCTTCCAGGTCGGGATTTCCGCGGGATGTTCGAGTCCCTGACGGCCGCCCGGCCTGATGCGGATGCCTACTTCTTCTGCTTGGCCAGCCTTCATAAGGCGCGCCTCAAATACGAGCGAATACTTCGATCTCAGCCCCTCCCCACCATCGATCAGGTGGGTCCGAGGGGACTTCTACAGTATGGGCAGATGTCACCGTCTGCTCTCGCCTCACTCCTGATATGGCGCAAGTGGGTATTTGACATCGATAATCGTGCTGCGCAGGAAACCGGGTACATCTTCGAGCCAATCATTGCATATTCAATAGGGGGTGTATCAGTCAGCGCGCGAAGGAGCCCGGTTAGGCGAGGGGGAGCAGGTGAAGGCAGGCAGGTCGATTGTCTCGTCGAGTCCAAGAAACACGCCTACGAGATCAAACTCCGCGTCACCATCGCTGCGTCGGGCCAGGGTCGGTGGCAAGAGGAGTTGGATTTTCCGTCGGATTGCAAGAAGAGCGGCTACACGCCCATTCTCGTCGTCCTCGATCCGACTGGGAACCCCAAGCTCACAGAACTGCGCCGAGCGTTTCGGGCGCAGGGTGGCAAAAGCTATGTTGGAGAGGACGCTTGGGCCCACCTTGAGGGCAGCGCCGGGAAGACCATGGGCGCCTTCCTAGAGAAGTACGTTCGGCGCACCATTCAGACGCTGTTAACGGACACGCCCAACGCATTGCCCACCTTCGCCCTCAAAATCGCAGACGAGACACTAACGATAAGCGTGGGCAACGAAGAGTTTAAGATCACGCGGGCGCCGAACAATGCTTGCGGGGCGGCCGAAGCAGCCTGGCGCGGGAACGGCGATCCGAGGAACTAGGACACCGTATCTATGCCGCGAGGCTCCATACGATGTAGGGCACCCAAGTCTCGGTCACCAAGCGTGCGTCGCGTAATGGCCGCAAACTATGGGGACAATCTTCGACCGGAGCGGTTGCTGCGGACCGCTCTGCTACAAGCAAGGCTGACCTTTTGCGAAAATTCGAGACCGCTTCCGGACTTCCGGTGTTCAGCGGATATAGTTTTTCGAAAGGCAAGGCTTTGTGTTTTCGTAGACGGGTGTTTCTGGCACGGATGTCGCGCGCATTACCGCTGCCCGAGATCGAACCGGAAGTGGTGGGAGGAGAAGATAGCGGCCACCCAGCTGCGCGACCGCAGGCAGCGCAGGACCCTAAGGCGCGCGGGTTGGAGAGTCATACGGCTCTGGGAACACGAGGTCAAACGAGACGCTCAGAGCTGCGTAGCGCGCATCACAAGGGCCCTTGCGGCCTGAGCCCCCTGCCGGGACGGGCGTTTACGTCGGCGGCAAGGCGAAGTGCCGTTGATGCGCTTGCCCTAGGCGTAACCGTCGAGCATCCTTGGCCTGTGCCGCCTTCCTTTTATCCGCCGTACGATTGCCCGGGTATCTGTCCGCCGCCAGCGTTCAAGTTGCACCCATCCCGAATCTATCGAATGTGCCTCGTGGGGCGCTTCAGCAGTCCGGCGCCTCGCTCGATTGTCGAGCGCCAGCCCATTGGCAAGGTCGTCCGTTCTCTGCTGAACCAGAGCTGCCTGAATCCGGATAATCCAGTACAGGTGAGTGCGGCGGCGGATGCGCTCACAGTAAGATCCGAAAGAAGGAAAAGGGCATTGGCGAGATTCATCACGGTCGAACAAGCAAGGAAAATGTCCGGTCTCAGATTGGTGGTCGCGCCC
>JAJYVB010000304.1 GCA_021792265.1 Deltaproteobacteria bacterium
TGTACAGCCTCCGCTATGGCACGGTGCCCGTCGTGCGCCGCACCGGCGGCCTCGCCGACTCGGTCGAGCACTACGATCCGGCCACGGGCAGCGGCACGGGCATCGTGTTCAACGATTTCGATCCTCCCGCGCTCGAATGGGCCCTGAACACCGCGCTCGATCTGTACGCCGAGCCCGCGCACTGGCGGCGGATCATGCTCAACGGCATGGCGAAGGATTTCTCCTGGGGAAAGCAGGCGCAGAAATACGTGCAGATCTACCGGCGGCTGACAGAGTAAACCGCCCCCGGATCGGGGGCTCAGCGGTCTCGGGCAGGCGCCACGTCGGGCATCAGAACCTCCGCGCTCAGCTGAGTGCCCAGACGGCCTCGATGGAACGGTCCCTTGCCGTCGACCATGACCGGCGCGAGGATCTGGTCAGCGTGATTGATCCGGGTCGACGCAGAGGACGGAAGACCCGGCGAGCGCGCCGCGGGTAGCGCGGCCGACCGAATCGCCGCTACCCCCCGCCACGGGCAGTAACGCCGCCATCAACAGAATCTGCCTGCGGGCACTCACGCGGAACTCCGGGTCGTTTCACTCGAGTTCCGCTATGTACTATACACCTGCTAAGCCTGGGCGGCGTAACCCGCTCAGGCCCAGCCAAAAAAACCATGCGTGAGGCGGGTCTCCAGGTCCACCTTGAGCGTGATCGCATCCACGTGGCGCCGGTCGCCGAGCGGATGAGCTCATGGGGCCGCGAGGACCGGGTACCCGCCGCCATGACGGGTACCCGGTGAATGCGCGCAAATTGACGCAGGATCAGAGGAACTTGTACTTCAGATTGAGGTAGAAGTCCCGCAGTATGGGGTTCGCAAAGAGCGCATCGTAGCCCGCCGCAAAGTTATTTTGCGATGCGTTCGTGAATGGCGGACTCGTATTGAACAGATTGCGAATGCCAAACAGCACCGTCAGACCGCGGACCGGCTTGTAGGAGGTGTAGGCATCCCAGGTCGATAGGCTCCCCACCTTTCTCTGCGGGCCCGCGTTGGTTGGCCCAATGCCGTACTCATCGATGTAGGATGAGTAGAAACGGTTGGAAAGCCCCGCGCCCCAGTTACCCTGCGGGCTCGACCAGTCAATCCTAAGCATATGCTCCCATCTCATCGCCGGCTGATACAGGTTCCCTCCCTGGTACCAGCCTACCAAATTGAGGGTTGGGCCGCCATTGTATTCCTGCAGCCGGAACTGCGTGACCGCGGTACCTTCCAAGTCCTCGCGGAACACCCCGAACCGGGTCTGCTGCATGTATTTGATGCTGACATCGATCCCGTCGGTGGTGATATGTCCCGTATTCTGATCAGTCAGCACGATGTATCCACAGGTCGGCTGCGTGTAGGGATTGCAATACGTGGCTTCCTCGATCGACGGAGTAAGCGTTCCGCTGTCGTTGGTCACGATGCTGCTCGAGAATCCAGTCGGATTGCCGTAGATGGCCGAGTACGGAATCGCTCCAATGGTGTTCTTGAGGAGGATTCTGTAATAGTCCAACGTAATGCCGAGATTGCGCACCGGCTCGATGATCGCACCAAGATCGAAATTCTCCGAGGTTTCAGGTGTCAGATGCCTGTTACCGCCGAACAATCCGAGTCCTTGCGTGTTGCAAACCTGTTTAGTCCACTCCGCATTGTAGTTCCCAGGCGTGCAAAATGGGTTCCCATTCCCCATGTTACCACTGCTCGATGCCGCCATGAAATTCGGCTGATACAAGTCGAAGAGCGTGGGCGCACGAAAACCGGTGGAAGCCGCTCCCCGGAAAGTCACGTAGCGGGACGGCTGATAGCGCACCGTCACCTTCCCGTTGTTCGTTTTGCCGAAATCGCTGTACCGATCCTCGCGATCCGAAATATCGACATCGAGCTGTCTGGACATCGGTACATTCAGCTCGACGAAGACCGCTTGTGCCGTGCGACTGCCTTGGACTGCAGAGCTGGAAAGGCCGGTTGCCGCGCTGACGAGATTGTTATAGGGAGTAGTAGCGCTTTGGAAGCTGTCGCCGCGCACATCGAAGCCAATTGCCAGGACCGCATCATGCCCTGCGTGAAACGCATCGCCCAACCGGTGGCTGGCGTGGCCGCTGACGCTCCACCGCTTCATCTTGCCGGCTTCATATACGCCGTTGATATAACTGCTGTTGATCAAAGCCTGGCCGGCCGCGGTCTGTGGACCGAAAGGATTGATTAGGTTACTGATGATCGGCACGCCGGTGACGGGATCCGTGGTGGGCGCAAGCACCGACTCGTCTGGGTAGCCGCCGACGTTACCGTCGGTATTCAGGTTTTCGCTCCAGTTTAGATTCAACGTGTAATTCCAACCGGCGTTGTCTCCTGAGAACGTCAGCAGGGCTCTTTGCTCGGTATTGATGTTGTCACTGTAGCGGTTGTTGTTTGGATCGGTCCAGACCGCGTCGATAGGACCACCCAGAGCCGGCGGTTTGCTGCAGGTTGTGTAGTATGACTCGCACGTCAGTCCGGCCCCCGTCGGGTAGTAGGTCGGGTCTGCCTGGGGCGTCATCTCGAAAAAGTAAAACATGGGACCGGACCAGGCGGTCAATTTGGAGCGGGTATAGAAATACTGCAGGCGCAGGGTGTTGTTGGCCGGCAGCGTCTTCGTGAAGGACATCAGCGCGGACGCTTCATACGACTTCGGAAGCAGATCTGTTGCGGCGGAATACCGGTACGCGCAGTTGCCGAAATACGTCGTGAGCTCTGTATTGCCCGGGCAGGCCGGATAGTCTGGCTGCCAGTAGTTGCCATTGGCATCTTCAATGGTCGCAGGCCACGTTCCTGGATTGTTTGTGGCGGCGACGCCCAGCGCCGGATTAAAGCCCTCGGCGGAAAACGACCGCTGCGCCGCCGTCAGCGCCTGTTGCTCGGTATAATCTCCAGTGATCATGAAGTTATAGCCATCACCGACCAGATCGCCATGACCGAAGGTGAAGTCGATGTTGCCCGAGCCGCCGCCCGCCTCCTGCGGGTGGTCGAGGGTGGCGTCGATTTCGGCCCCCTGGTAATTCTTTTTGGTGATGAAGTTGATGACGCCCGCGATGGCGTCTGAGCCGTACAGCGCCGAGGCGCCTTCCCGCAGTACCTGGACGCTCTGGATCGCCGAGAACGGGATGCCGCTGAGATCGACCGCATCGCCGGTGAAAGCATTATTCGCCAGCCGATGGCCATCCAGGAGAACCAGCGTGCGGCCCTGACCCAGGCCACGCAGGTCGGCGTAGGTACCCCCTCCCGAAAACGTCCCTACAGCAGAGGCGATGTTTATCGTCGGGTTGTTTGAGGTGACCGTGTCCAGCGCCTGCTCCACATTGACGATTCCCATGTTTTTGAGACTCGACGTATTGAGAATCGTGATGGCCTCTGCGGTTTCGGCCTCCGTCCTCGGGATCATGGTGCCCGTGACCACGATGGTCTGCAGCTGCTGTGCCGCTGGCTGCGGGTTCTTGGCCGGAGCGGGAAGCGCCTGCGGTTGAGGTTGGGGCTTGGGCGCGGGCGCCGGCTTCGCGCTCGCGAGCCCTCCTGCGCCGAACACGGCGAGTGCGCCCACCGCGAGCGCACGCCTCACAGCCTGTCTGATAGTGTGATTCACGGTCATGAATGTTCTCCGCGGCGTCCCCGAAG
>JAJYVB010000305.1 GCA_021792265.1 Deltaproteobacteria bacterium
CGACTGGGCGTCGAGAACCTCAACGTTGGTGGCAAGCCCCGATCGGTAACGGTCTTCCAGTATCCGCATCGCCGAGTCCGCGTAACGGCGGTCGTGCTCGGCAACTCCAAGATTAGCGAGCGCTGCCTTGAGGTTGCGATAGGCGCTCTCGACTTCAAGACCTATCGCATGAACAAGGTCATCGCGCAGCACGCGCGTGCGTTCGAGCTCAAGCCGAGCGGCCTCCAGGCGCGAATGGGTCGCCAGGCCGTTGAAAAGATTGATACGCCCGGTAACGAACACCGTGTAACTGTTGCCGGCGCGCTTGAAATACTCCGAATCGTTCTCGTAGCTCGCGCTCACGTCGATCGCCGGAAGATAGTCGGCCCGCGCGATCCTGATCGCCTGGCGCGCCGCGTCGATTCCCGAATGTGCGATGGCAAGCTCAGGGCGCTGCGCTACGGCCTGGCTGACCAGTGTCGAAAGCGGCTCGGGTTGACCCCGGGGCCACCGACGAAGCGCCTGGTCCGCCGCCAGCGGCGCCAACGCCTGATCCTCGGCACCCAGCACGTGTGCCAGGCTCGCCCACGCTACCCGCAGGCGGCCATCCGCTTGCGTCTGGGCCTGTTCGAGTCCGCCCACCAAAACCTCGGTGCGCAGCACGTCGGACCGCAGCGCCATCCCGTGCTTGAAGAGATCCCGCGCCTCGCGCCGATGGGCACGCGCCGCCGCCAAACCGCGCGCGATCACTGCGGTCTGCTCCTCGGCCAGCACCCCGCCGTAGTAGGAAGCCACAACCTCGTTCTCGACCTGCTGGCGGGTGCGCGCGGCACGGTAAGCGGCGATCGCGCGCTGGTCGCCGGCGGCGTGCAGCGCAGCCCATAGCCGCCCGCCCTCGAAGAGGGTCTGCGTGAGCATCACCTGGCTCTGAAAGTTGGAAAAAGGACCCGGAAAGTTCAGGCTCTGAAGCGCGAAGTCGCCCGCCTTGAACTCCTGCTGGGCAAGCAAATTCGAAAAAACCAGCGGCGGGTTGTTGGTATTCGAGTAATTTTCGAGCCCGTCGAGCCGCGGCAGAAGCGCCGCGCGCGCCACTGCCACCCGCGCTGCTGCCGCGCTGCTTTCGAGGTTTGCCGAGCGCAGGCTCCGGTTGCGCGACAGTGCCAGTTCCAGCGCCTGCCCGAGCGTAATCCGCCGCCGCGCCGGCGAGCCATCGGCAGAGCTTGCCTGCGCACCGGCTGCAACCGGCCAGACGAGCACCAAGGCAAGCGCCACGCGCGCCAGGCGCCCGCCTGCGCTGCCATCACGCCGCCATCCCCGCCGTCCGCTGACGATCGCAAGTGCCGCGAACATTTTCCCCTTGACGAACTCGTTCAATTACTCCATTAATCTTATTAATGAGTTTCCAGTTCATGTCAAGCGAAAACCTCGAGCGGCGCATCCTCGATCGCGTCGCCGCCGTGGCGCGTGCTCTCGGCCAAGGCCATCGTCTTGCACTGCTCGTGCTTCTGGCCCAGGGCGAACGCAGCGTCGAGGCCCTTTCACAGGCGGCCAACCTGAGCCTCGCCAACGCTTCGCAACATTTGCAGCATCTCCGCCGGGCAGGACTGGTGACCACGCGCCGCGAGGGCAAACAAGTCTTCTACCGCCTTAGCGACGACGCGGTTGTTTCCCTGCTGGTTGCATTACGAACAGTCGCTGAGGCCAACTCGCCCGAAGTCGCCCTGCTAGTGGCGCAACACTTTCGCAAACTCGACGATCTCGAACCGCTGACCCGCGCCGAGTTACTGCGGCGCATCAAACAGGGAGCGGCAACGCTCATCGACGTGCGCCCGCCCGAGGAATTCGCGCAAGGCCATCTGCCGGGCGCGATAAACATCCCTCTCTCGCGACTGGGGCGCGAACTCGACCGTCTGCCTGTAGCCCGTGAGGTCGTCGCGTATTGCCGGGGACCGTATTGCCTCATGTCGTACCAGGCGGTCGTGCACCTTCGCCGCCGGGGCTTTCAGGCCCGCCGCCTTGAAGATGGTTTTCCCGAATGGAGAGCTGCCGGGCTGCCGGTCGAAGCTGGCAAGCAAACCGGCGAAGAACCGGCTCGGCCCGCAGCACCCGTCATTCATCGGCGCGCCCATGAAACCTCCGTCTCCGGCCGGCGCCGCAGCTCCGCGAGTCGGCCGGCTACGCCGCCGCCTTACGGCCCGGACCAGCCCTAACGAAGCGCCGTCGCGCCTTCTGGAATGCGGCCGCCGCCAAGACGCCCAGGCTTCGTCACCGCTGGTTCCTTGTTTTTTGGCGTCCTGTGGCGCCGATCGAGCCAATTCCGGACCGCTATGTAGCGGCAGGTTCCATCTCGTTCTGACGCACCTCGGCGAAACCGCGAAATTAAGCTTGTAATGATGGCATGTTCGGTGCTAGACGGAACGTCATCTTCGCGGCGAGAACGAGTTTCGTCCGTAAGGACGCGAGCCAGCAAGACGTTCGTTACGTCGCCAAAGGCGTGCTAAGCTTCGCCCGGGCGACGCCACTCTGGCTCGCTGTGGCGGTCGCAACCGGGTTGAGCAGTTGCTAATGTTGACGCGTCGGATTGGGGACCGAGGAAACCAGTTGATAGTCCAGCGAGGCTGATCGTCGTGAACCGGTGTGCAGACGGTGAGCAGGCGCCCAGCCAGCTTACCGACAGCTACGGCAGAGTGGCCCGCAAGCTGCGGGTTTCTCTGACCGATCGCTGCAACTACCGATGCGTTTACTGCATGCCTGAATGCCCCGTCTGGGGACCACGCGAGAACCTTCTGAGCTTCGAGGAGCTTTACGCTCTAGTATCCGTTTTCGTGAGCCGGTTCGGCGTCGAACAGATACGGCTGACCGGCGGCGAACCGCTGATGCGCAGCGGTGCCGCGGATTTCATCCGAATGCTGGGCACTTTGTGCAGCTCGGGCCTGCGGCGCATCTCGTTGTCCAGTAACGGGGTGCTGCTGGGCAGGCTGGCTGGCAAACTTGCCGAGGCTGGACTCGACGACGTGAACGTCAGCCTCGATTCGCTCACGCCCGACCGCTTCGCCCAGATCACCGGCGGCGGGAACGTAAGCGACGTTCTTAACGGCATCGAGGCCGCTCGCCGGGCGGGGTTGCCCGTCAAGGTCAATACCGTTGTAATTCGCGGCTTCAACGAAACCGAGGTGGTGGGACTGTGCCGATGGGCATGCCGGGAGCAGATTTCGCTGCGCTTCATCGAGTTCATGCCGCTGGACGCGCGGGGCTTCTGGAGCGAACAGAAAGTGTTTAGTGAGCGCGAAATTCTCGCCGTTCTGGGCCACCACTTCGAGCTCGGCTCTATGGAGACCACCGACGAGCCTGCTACCTACTATACGCTTGACGGAAAGTTTCAAATCGGCGTAATCCCGACGGTCTCGAGGCCGTTTTGCGCGCGCTGCAACCGCGTGCGCCTGACCTCCGACGGGCGATTGTTTTCGTGCCTCTTTTCCCCTTCGGGTCTCGACCTCCGCACTCCGCTGCGCAGCGGAACCGTCGAGCCAGTTATCGAGTCGCTCATTGCCGGAGCCGTGCGGCAGAAGCCGCGGGGCTTCGTCGAGCTGCGCGACTCGGCGCGCTGCGGCCGGGAAGTCAGCATGAATGTTCTCGGCGGATAGTGCCGAGAGAGCCCGCCTCGTTTGGCGCGGCAACCCGGTG
>JAJYVB010000306.1 GCA_021792265.1 Deltaproteobacteria bacterium
CAACGCCCACCTGGGCGGCAATCGTATGGTTGTCCAACCCGTCCGCCGCACCCAGTACGATCTGCGCGCGGCGCGCCAATCGAACACTGACCGTCTTGGATCGAGCCAGCTGCAGCAACTTCGCTCGTTCCCCATTGATCGCCTCAATGGTAAGACAGGAATTGCGCTCATCGGTTCCGTCAATTATGAAGCACTACACTAGCGGCAGCCGGAGAGAATGACTCGGCAGGGCATCGCACCTGGCGACTCAATGGACCCGCCGCGATGTTCGCAGAACTTCCGCCCGGGGTTGTCGGCGCACGTCCCGGCCGCAGGACCTGCGCCGAGACCCCGGAACCACTCAGTGTCCGAGTACCTTCTGGCGCAGCGCCGGTTCGCGCTGCATCAGGAGCATGACATTGTTGTATTGCGGTATCGTCAGGCCGGCGGACTTCACCGCGCTTACCATCTTCGTCTGCGCCAACTGACGCAATTTCAATGCGTCCTGCTTGTTGTGCACTTGGCGCATCTCGGCGGAGTATTTTTGCGCGATGGCCTTCACGGAGTAATAGGCACGCTTAAACTTTGCCAGAGTTCCAGCACTCACAGATGTCTGCGGCGGGGCGCTCGAGCGCGTCGGCGGTTGCTGTGGCGGCCCGTACGGCTGAGCGAACGCCGCGGCGCTGATCAGCAGGGCAGATGCACCCAGGGCAAGCGCTAAAACTCTTAAGTTACTCTGAATCAGAATCTCCTCTCACTGCACTCTTGCGGGAAAACTGAGTAGATCCTAGCACATTGCGTGCCAGGCGCGCCGTCAGCGCCAGTTGCGCTTATGTTGCAGCCAGAGCCCTTTATCGCGCCGTGGATTCACCGGCGAGTGCTGCACGACTGTGTTCCAGCGGCGCATGTGCCATATTGACACGCCGCCCGCGGCTCACTCGCCAAGGTACCGATACAGGGTTCGCCGGCCGATTCCGAGCACCTCGGCCGCACGGCGCTTGTTGCCGTCGAGCTGATCGAGCACATAGCGCACATAGCGCAACTGCACTTGTCGTAACGTCGGCATTGAGGCTGCCCGTGGCGGTCGCGCGCGCACGCCGCTGACGGGGATCCCTGCACCGCAGGCATGCAGCGTTTCCGGCAGATCACTCGGCACGATCCGCCCACCACAGCAGAACGTGACCGCCCGTTCGATCAGGTTGGCCAGCTCTCGGACGTTCCCGGGAAACGGATATCCGCTCAAAAGACTCAACGCAGCATCGCTGAGATCGAGCGGCTCGCGCCCGATCTCAGCGCTGAAGCGGCGTATAAAGTGCAGCGCAAGCCGCCGCACATCCTCGCCCCGCTCGCGCAGCGGCGGAACCCGTACCTTGAAAGTCGCCAGGCGGAAGAACAAATCTTCTCGCAACCGGCCGCGCGCCACTTCCCGCTCCAGATCGCGGTTGGTGGCCGCGGCCACCCGCACATCCACCCGCCGCTCAAGGTTCGCGCCGAGCGGTCGAACCTGCCCGTCCTGCAGAACCCGCAGCAGTTTCGCCTGCATTTCAGGCGCTAGTTCCGCGATCTCATCGAGCAGCAGCGTTCCGCCATGCGCTTCGACAAACAGCCCCCGCCGCGCATGCTGCGCCCCCGTGAATGCACCGCTTGCGTGGCCGAAAAGCTCGCTCTCAAGGAGCTCGGAGGGAATTCCGGCGCAATTGACCGGGATCAGCGGACCGCCGCAGCGATCACTCTCGGCGTGCAGCGCCTGCGTGACGAGCTCCTTGCCCACACCGCTCTCCCCGCAGATCAGTACCGCGCCGCCGGCACGCGCGATTCGGCGGACCTGCTCGTAGAGCGCTACCATGACCGTGCTGCGGCCGATCATGCCGTGAAAATCTTCCGTGACCTCCTGCACCACAAGGTCGAGGTCACTCACCGCTTGCTCCCACCGCAATCGAACGATCCGCTGTTGCGCAGCCACTCCAGAAAGTTCACGCCTTTCGACACCGCGGCCGGACACGCATGCGTCGACGCACTTCCGCTCGCGCTCCGAGCCGATGGGCTCAGGCGCATACCCGCGGTCCGCTCACGCGCCAGTATCATCCGAACGACTTTCAAATCAGCTCCCGCCACCTCCGCTGGCCTACGGAGGCCGCGAGTCCGATGATAACGAATGACTCGCGCAGCGCAACCCGTCGGAGCCTGGGGTGCAGGATGAATCAGCCCTGCGGCCAAGGGCCTGATCGATAAAGGCGGCTCTGCCCGGGCTGAACATCCCCGCCGCGACGCCGTATAAGGGGCACCCAGTGATGGAGGTTTGTGCTCAAGGATATCCAGGTGCGGCGGGTACGGCCCGAGGAGAGCGGACGCTTCCAGGAGTTGATGCAGGCGCACCACTACCTCGGGGCGCTGGGGAAGATTGGCGAGACGCTGTGGTATGTGGCGAGCTGGCGCCAGGAGTGGATGGGGCTGCTGGCTAATAACACCCGATATTGCGTTTTGCCCGCCTGGCACCGTCCGAATGTCGCCTCGCGCGTCCTCGCGCTGTGCGAGCGGCGCCTGTGCGCCGATTGGCTCGAGACGTTCGGGCATCCGATTCTCTTGCTCGAGACCTTCGTCGACCCGCGGTGCCATCGTGGCACGCTCTACCGCGCCACCAACTGGATCGAGATCGGCTGCACCCGCGGATATCGCCGCCGTCAAGGCGGATATACCAGTACGTCCGACTCGCCCAAGCTGGTCTTCTTGCGCCCCCTGCAGCCGCAGGCGCGCGCTGCCGATCGCCGTCCGCGCCAGCCCAGCGGGCATCGAGCGCGTTGTCTTCCCCGAGGAGCGCTGCGGCGTGCGCGGCGAATTGCTCCGATAACTCGCTGCGCACCTTGACCTCCCCATCCACGACACCGTTTACCCGCGCCCAATGGTTCCACGCGAACGATCGTCCGAGCCCGACCGTCGTGTTCGAGCTCGGGAAGCGCTCGGCGTTTCGCACCAGGTCTTCCCAATCCGCCCCGAACTCCACCGCATCGAACCGGCTGTGCCGCCCGGTGAGCGCGGTACGCTCGATGCGCAGCGCCCGTTCGAACAGATCCGGGTGATACGCTGCGAGCCAGAAGAGCTCCCAGTGCTTGCTCGCCGGGCAGAAGAAACAGGCCGATTTGATCGGCACGTACTCTGCACCGAGCGCGGTGGCGATCGCCCTGACGCAGTCCGGGCGCTGGAATCCGATCGTCTGAAGGGGATAGGCATAGTCGAAGTGCTTATCCGCTCGAGAGAAGTTCTTCGAGCGGCGCACGTCGGCCTTTCCCGCGTCATACCCGATCAGCTTCAGGATCCGCTCACCCGAGGCCTGCGCAGCCACCCAGACCGGGTGAGGATCACAGGCATTCGGACCGCTCTTGACCCCCATGAGGAACTGATCCTGCGGGCCCTGTTTCCATTTGAGACTGCAGCTCTTCATCCCGAACGCGAGCGACGGCAGTGTCTCATTCGAGAGCCAGTTGCCCTCGAGATCGCTGTAACCGGTGTTTTCCTTCGTTCGCTTGCGGCAAACACTCACCGGCGGCCAGCCCCAGGTGACGAGCAGCTCGCTCATGCGCGTGACATGCTCGATCGTCTCGGGCTTCTCACCCCCCGTGTCGGCGAACGTCACCGCCTCCGG
>JAJYVB010000307.1 GCA_021792265.1 Deltaproteobacteria bacterium
GCACCCGCGTACTTTACGAGCTGCTGGGTGGTGGGATTCTTCTCCAGCGCTGGCAGCTCCTGACCAACCTCAACGTCCTCGAAGTAGATCTGCCGTTTCATCGCAATCTCGCCTCCCATGCTTAGTAGCGGATGAGCGTCGAACGCTGAACGACGCAGACGTCGCCGAACTGGTTGGTGCAAGTAGTCTCGATAGTCACGAACACCATCGGGCCGAGCTTGCCCGCCGCCTCGCGAAGATCGGCCAGGCGCGAGACCACGGTAATCCGGTCGCCGGGACGGATGGGCTCGCGGTATTCCCAGTCGGAGCCGCCGTCCAGCACGCGGAACTCCGGCAGATTCAGTTTCACGTCGATATAGCCGCGTCCCATCGACCGGCAGAAAGTCGGCGGAGCGATCATCGATCCGAAGCGCGTCCCGCGCGCCGCGCGCTCGTCGTTGAAAAGCGGATTCGGATCCTCGATCGCTTCGGCAAACCTGCGGATAGCGCCGCGTTCAACCTCGTAGGTGACAGGCTCGGTCTTGAATCCTATCTGCTTGCGGACCTCTTCGGTGACAACCTGGTTCGCCATGATACCCTCCTCGCCCTTTTCAAATATCATAGAGTTTGCGTCGAGGATAAACGCTTGACTGTCTGTGCGGCCGGGCACCGGGCGGCAGCCATTATACCGAAACCACATGCGGGCCGGGGCCGGCCCGGCCAAGGCAGCGCGCCTTCCTGCAGGATGGAGGTTTAAGATGGCCAAGCTGGAGAGCAGCGAGATCGAACGGCGCCTTGCAGCCATGCCCGGATGGGAACTGAAGGACAACGCGATCGTCAAGCTCTATCGTTTCGAGAACTTCCCCGCCGCCATCGACTTCGTGAACCGAATCGCGGTGATCGCCGAGTCCTCCGACCACCATCCGGATATCGGCATAAATTACACCCGCGTCACCTTTACATGCTCGACGCACAGCGCGGGCGGCGTAACTGAGAAGGATTTCCGGCTGGCCGGCGAAATCGAGGCCGCCTTCAACGCACGCTCGGGCCAGTCACCGCCGACTCGAGCTTGACACCATACGGCTCCGGCCGCGGCGCAATCCATACAGGCGCATCCCGCCCATCCGGAGGACAGGCCGGGGTTTAGGACCGCGCCGATCCGTAGCGGGGAACCAGGTACTGCACGCCGGGCCCCGCCCGTTCAATTTCGCGCAGCAGATCGGCGAAATGGCCGGGATTAGCGACGAAGTCGATCTCCGTGGTATCGACCACGAGCAGGGGCGACTCGTCGTAGTAGAAAAAGAAATCGCGGTACGCGTCCGAGACCTTTTCAAGATAGTCGTAGCCGATGTTGCGCTCGATGTCGCGGTTACGTTTGCGCAGCCGGTCGAGAAGGACGTCGACGCTGGCCCGGATGTAGACCACCAGGTCGGGCTTGACCAGGGCGCCGTCCAGCAGTTGGTAGACGCGCTCGTAGAGTTTGAACTCGTCGGGCGCAAGGTTTAACTGGGCGAAGATGCGGTCGCGGGCAAAGAGGTAGTCGGCGACTGTCGCAGGGCTGAAGAGTTCCTGCTGAGCGAGCGCACGCTGCTGCGCGTAGCGGGCCAGTAGGAAGTAAAGCTGTGCCGCGAAGGCGTATTTGTCGGGATTCTCGTAGAAGCGCGCGAGAAACGGGTTGTCGTCGGGAGCCTCAAGAACCAGGCGCGCGCCCAACTCGCGCCCCAGCCGCTGCGCGAGACTGGTCTTGCCGACCCCAATCGGACCTTCTACGGCGATATAGCCCGCCCGCCTCTGATTCCCGGGCGGTCCGCCGATCTTCTCTTGATCAGCTAAGGCAGTTTCCCCCGGTGCCCGGCAGCTTCTTTACTTGACCGCAGCCATGCTTTGCACGAGGCCCGCGCTTGCCGATAAGCGTCCTCGGCCGTCTTTCGAACCGGATCTTACACAACGCCGCGTTCAAATGAGAAGCGCAGACGTGCGAAGAAGCCAGCTTCCTTCCTTTAGCCCTCTCGTCGGGGGCGATTGCGGTGAGGAGAGCCAGGCATTGAAAAGGCTATTTAACCACCAGACGAGCGAGCCCGGGCCAGTGCGTGCTGAGGACGGATTTCTTTACGGCCGGATTCCCGGAACCTTACGCCCTTGCTGAGCGCGTATTTGAGCGCGAATTTTTGATCCCCGCCCGCGCGCACCCACTGCGCCATCTCGTAAAGCACGGGATCGCTGCGTTTTTTGGACATGTCCTCGAGAATCCTGACCGCCCGGCCGCGCGCAACGTCGTTCCTGTCGCGCGCCAGCCCATAGCTCAGCGCGAATCGCGGGTCTCCGCCCGCTTCGACCCAGTTAGCCAGGTACGACAGTTGCGGATCGTTGTCTAGCGCCGCCATACTCTTCAAAATTCCGACTGACGCGGCGCGCTGTGCCAGCTCTTCATGGTGGTGGCGGGCAAGGGCTGCCGTCTGCTCGCGGTAGTAATGCGCTTGCGCGTCGCTGTCTTTCACCCACGAGTTGTCGACCGCCACGGTTGACTGGCTCGGGATCATCCCGGTAAGTCCCGAGACCCCGCCCCCCATCGAGCCAACCGTTGTCCCCAGATTCTCTGCTGCGGGTATTGTGAACAACGCGCATCCGCTGGCGAGCATTACGACGCCGGCCACAAGCAGGCCAGCGGCAAATTGTCCCAGTCTCATTCGTATCTCCATCACTGCGGAACTTCCCGGTCTGCACAAGCCGCTACTGCAGCCGGCCAGCCGCCAGTTGCAAGTCTCCTTGGACGGCTTCTGCCACCGGCTTGAATCGATCGGTCAGGCAGCGACCTCGGCTGTCGGGCGCACCGTCTCCTCGACCGAGCCAGCGGCGTCGGCAACCTCAATCGGCCCAACCAGCCGTAAATAAGGACGCAAGTAGATCGCGCCGAATCCCATGCGGAACAGGATATTGCTCACGCTGACCGCCAGCGACATCGCGATCAAATCCGCCGCCGGCGCAAACGCATGAAAGCACAGCACCATCGCAGCCTGCTCCGTTCCCAAACCAACCGGCGCGAGCGGAAGGCTCGTAATCAAAAGGATGACGGGCGTAAACGCGAGCGCCATTTGCAGCGGCACATGGATGTGAAACGCCCTCATCTCGAAGTACAAGGCGAAGCCCTGCATCGCAAAGATAATTGCCCGAATCAACGAGAGGCTGACGAAATAAGACAGGCGCGCCTGGCGAAAACTGCGCATCGATGGGCGGTCGTAGAGCCATTGGCCAAAGGCCGACCGCGGCCGGCCGCGCATCCAGAACCACGCGACCGACCAAAGCGCGCCCAGCACCGCCACGAGACCCCAGCCCAGCGCGTGCGGGTGGACCACCGGCGCGGCCGCAAGTCCAACCAGCGCCATCAGGACCATCACCGTGAAATCGATGAACGCCTGAAAAAGAAGAGTGAAACCGCCAGTCAACCAGGGCACGCCCTTGCATCGCTTGAGGAATACGATCAAGGCGCTGCTGGCCAGACCGGCATTGACAGTTTGCAGAAAATATTGCGCGCCCATCGGAACGATCATCTCGCGCACGCCGGTGCGATGATGGAAGTAGGTGAACAGGCGCGAGAGGAGAACGGCTTCGCCAAAAAACCACGCGGCCGTAGCTAGCGCT
>JAJYVB010000308.1 GCA_021792265.1 Deltaproteobacteria bacterium
GCACTCGAGCGAACGACACCTGCGCCCGGCTGCCGGGTCTCGAACAGCGCCGCCGCGGTGTCGTCGCACGATGACTCTATAGCGAGGATTAGCATGGGCACTGGGAGCGGCGGCGGTCCCTAAGCCAAACCGGCCCGCCTCCAAAAGCGTTCTCGCGGACTCGGATGCAGAATATTAGCACTGCGCTGTCAGGCGGTTTAGGCACCGGGCGGCGGTGGTTCGGCGGCCGGCGGAGGCGGCGGTGGTTCGACGGGCGGCGGCTGGATTTCGGAAGACTGCGGGGTTGCGCCAGACTGGTTTTCTGGCGGACTCGAGCCGGGCGGCGGTTGGTAGCTGCTTCCAACCCGTCCCCATCCTACGCGCGCCATCAGTAGGTCTGGCGAAAGGATGAGCGCCCGCCGGTATGCGTCGGCCGCCTGTGGGTACTGACCCTGTTCTTCATAGGCAGCCCCCTCGAAACTCAGCGTTTCGGCAAGCCATTGTGGGTTCTGTCCGAAGCCAATTTCGGCGCGCTGAAGAAAGGTGAGCGCCTGGGAAAGACGATGCTTGGCCAGATAGGCGCGCCCAAGGAAAAAATAGGTGTAACTGTCGCTCGGATCGACAGATACGGCGCGCCCGAGTCCCCGGATTGCCTCGTCGTAATGGCCAGCCAAAAGCGCTTGGCGCGCTTGCTCGTCGATCCGCAGGGAGGCGGCACGCGCCGGCGTCAGCGCGTGCTCGATAAGTTCCGTAAGCGGCTGGTCGCTCAGCGGAGGCGCAGGCGGCGCGAGCGTGTTGACGTCGAGCGGGGGCGGGATCTCGGTGGGACTCGCCGCCGGGGTCGGCTCCACGGGCGGACCGCTCCCCGCGCTCTCGGATGGGGCCTGCGACGGCGTTGCTTCGGAGGTAGGTGAAAGAGCCCCGCCAGCGGACGCCGTGGCGGCTGCGGATGGCGGCGCGCCCGGCGGCAGGCCGGGCGTCACGATGGGCGTTGCAGAGAGTTCGGCCGACGGCAGATTCTCCTCGGTGAACGCCAACGTTAGGTCCTTGGTGCCCGCGTTGCGATTCAAACGCGGCGCGTGATGCGGCGCATAGTATGCGTTTTCAGTTTCGGCGTATGCGGCGTCCGGCGCCTGAAAGCTATGGGTCCAGGCCGGGGCAACGTGCGCAACCGCAAGCACCGCGCTGACAACCGCCAGAAACCGTACGCGGCGCGGGTTCAGCAGCAAAGGCAGCTCCTCAACTTCCAATTTGCGGCTGAGCAATCGGCGGCCGCCATAAGCTCAAAAGCATTGCCTATGGCCTGATACCGCTCGTGGTCGCCTGGCATCCTATAGCCTAGCGAACCGCGGGTGGATTAACGGCTTCGGGCGCGTCGGTACCGAGGCCCGGCGGACCCGGAGCTGCAGAGGGAACAGTTGCCGCGGTGTGAAGCGGCGCCGTTGCTGTATGGAATGGGCACACCTGGGTCGGCGCCAGGTTCGCCGGGAAGACGCCAGTGGCCGTCACCGGGCAATAGGGACCAGCTTTATAGCCGGTGAGCGGGTCCACCTTTTCCACTACGATCCCGGGCGGCTGCTGAAAGTCCAGGGCCGGGCGCGCCGCTGTCGCCGCCTTCATGAATACCGTCCAGGCAGGGAGAGAAGCTTCGGCGCCGGTCAGGCCCAGCGCCTCTTTTTGGTCAAACCCGGTCCATACCACGGCCAGCAGATTGGGCGTAAAACCCGCGAACCAGGCATCATTGGAGTCGTTGGTGGTGCCGGTCTTTCCCGCCGCCACGCGTTTGAAGCCCATCCGCCGCGCTCCTTCACCGGTGCCATGGTCCAGTACCTGCTCCAACATGAAGTCCATCATATAGGCAAGCTGCGGTGAAAGGACCTGCTTGGCCGCGATTTCATGGCCCTGGATCACGTGGCCATTGCGATCGACAACTGCCGTAACGCCATAGGGCGCCACCGCCATCCCTTCATTGGCGATAATCGCATAGGCGCGCGCCACCTGCATCGGAGAAACCTCAATACCGCCCAGCACGATCGAGGGAAAGGGCGGCAGGTCTCCGAAACCGAGCTGGCGCGCCATCGCCCGCACCCGGTCCAGGCCGATTTCATTCGCCAGGCGCGAGGTCGCCGAGTTGAGCGACTCCTCCAGGGCGAACTCAAGGGTCACGCGGCCGAAATAGCGGGCCTTGTAGTTGCGCGGCGTCCAACTCATGTCGCCGTACTGCCAGGTGAAGGGCTCGTCGTCGATATAACTGGTAGGCAGCAGGCGCTCGGGACCGCCGTCGAGTGTTTCCTGGAGCGCGGCCAGGTAGGTGACGGGTTTGAAGACCGAGCCGGGCTGGCGATGCGACTGGGTCACACGATTAAACTGGCTTTGACGGTAATTGCGCCCGCCGATCATCGCGCGAATCCTGCCGGTTTGCGGTTCGAGCGCGATGAGGCACGATTCGAGACGCTCGCGTGCAGCCTTGCGCCGCAGGCGCGGGTACTTGCTCTCGAGCTCGTCAAGGTTGCGCTGCAGCGCTTCGCGGGCAAGGTTGTTGGTATGCACGTCGAGCGTGGTGAAAATACGCAGCCCCTCGCCGGTCAGTACTTCGGGCGGGTAGCGCTCGGCGAGCTCGTGCTTGACGTAATCCAGGAAGTAGGGCGCGCTGCTCGCCGATCTCGCCACTTCCCGAGCCTGCATTGGTTCGGTAACCGCCCGGTCGTAGGCCGCCTTGCTGATGTAACCGTCCTGCAGCATCAGGGATAGCACTTCGTTGCGCCGGCGAGTCGCCGCCTGAGGATGGCGGAGGGGATTTAAACGGTTGGGAGAGCTGATCATCCCGGCGATCGCAGCCATCTCACCAACCGTGAGTTCGCTAGGCTGCCTGGAGAAATAGTATTCGGAAGCTTCCCAAACCCCGTAAATTCCTTCCTGACCGCGCTGGCCCAGGTAGATATCGTTCAGGTAGTTCTCGAGAATCTCGTCCTTCGAGTAACGGCGCTCGGCGATATAGGCCATCAGCGCCTCTTTCATCTTGCGCCGCCAGGTGCGCCGGTTGGTCAGGAAAAAGTTCTTCATGAGCTGCTGGGTGAGCGTCGAACCGCCCTGGCGCAGATGGCCCGTGCGCAGATCGACCAGAGCGGCTTTGATGATCCGAACGAGGTCGAGCCCATGATGCTCGTAAAAGCGATGATCTTCGGCAGCCAGGATGGCGTCGATGAAGGCGGGCGGAATCTCGGAAATTCGGATCAACCGGCGCTGGCGCCAGTCGCCCTGGAAAATTGCTCCCAAAAGTTCGGGTTCGAGTTCGATCGAGTAAAGGCGCCGTCCCGTGACCGGGTCGCGCAGCGATTCGATCGTGCCGTAGCGAGAGATCGTCAGCTCGGCCGGTGCTCCGGCAAAGTGACGGTAAGGATAGTCGAAGGCGTGCAGAAAGACGACGAGCTTGCCGCGCTTCGGATCGTAGCTGAACTCACCGCGCGAACGCACTCGGCCGGACGCTGCGCGATGGTAGTTCAGACGGGCAAGTCGTTCGATCAGTCCTATATCTTCGATCCGCTGGCCGGCAAAAATAACGTCTGAATCAGAGTAGATAAGCGACGGAATCGACCAACGCGGGTGTGAGAGGCGGGCGACAACTTCGGCCTCCAG
>JAJYVB010000309.1 GCA_021792265.1 Deltaproteobacteria bacterium
CCTCGACGCGGTAGTTAACCATCTGGGTGCCGCCGTTAGCCGCGATCAGCAGCGCCGGCGCTTCGCTGGTCTTCATTCCGGGCGGCATCTGGATGTAAACGTGACCGCCGTCGTCGAAGGCGCGGATAGGTCTGAATGGCACGTTCGGTCCTTTGATGGTGTAGGAAAAGTTGAGCTGGCCTGGGTTGACTGAAACCTTGACTACGCCGCCATCGCTGTCGTTGGCCGGCGGATCTACAGTGGCGATCTCTTTTGATTTCGCTGCAGCGGCGTCCGCGTGTTCCATCGCCGCAAGCACTTCGTCGGGGTAGTAGAACTCGACCTCCTGCATCGCGCGACCGCGCGAGCGGAGCAGCAAGTGATAGATGTGCTTCGTCGTATAGATGGTGAGATTTGTTGCGATGCCGGGTAGCTGCGGTTTGACCGCGAGATGTGGCACTGGGTTGCGCGGATCGCCCGATGACGCCGGCGTGGCCATCCAGCGCTCGCTGTCGCCCAGCGCCACGTCAGTAATGGTTTCGCCTGGCTGAAGCTGGATGTCCGTGGTGCGGAGTGGCGCGCAATCGACGACGGGCTCCCTTCCTTCGTTGTACGGATAGAGCACCTCGCGAGGCGTCTTGTAGACGGGCCATTCGCCGCTCTGCTCGTGTTGCTCGATCGCGGTGCGCACCTCTGACGGTTGCTGCTCCAGGATCTGTGCGGCTGTAGGCGTCGCCGGCGTCTCAGGCTTCTGTGGGGCCAGCACTGCGAGGTTGAGCGGTGGCGGCGCAGGCGGCTGCTTCGCCACGCATCCGCCGATTATCAGCGCCAGCGCTCCGGCAAGAACCATCTGCTTCATCGCCGTTTTCTCTCTTGGCTTCATTTGCTGTCCTGGTTCTGCTCCGGTGTCCACGTGATGTTAGTCACGTAAAACCCCAGCGGATTGCTCACGATGCCGTCGCTGGAATTGGGTGGCTTGATTTCGGTCTGGAGCGCGGCTTCCCACTGGGTCGCCGGTCCATCGGGAACTCCGTTGAGATCGCGGCTCTCCTCGGTCCAGTGAACCTCGTAGCTCTGGTGCGAAACTTGGAGGATCGAATTGATGCGAACCGCGATAGTCCGCTTCTTGGCTATCTCGAACGGGTTATGGGCGAAGTTTTCGGAGTGGTAGTAGTCGTCGAGGAAGCGATCCGCCGCGCCGCGCGCGTGCGCGTGGAGCGACGCGAGCCTCTCCTGCTCAACCGCAGAATCGCTCGACACGGAACGCGCGTCGCGAACGAACGCTTCGATCTCCCACCGTTCCATGCGTGCGGCGACGACCGGCATCGACGCGGGCGTCAACGGCTTCGGAATCGTGATCGCTTGTCCCAATCGATCCGTGACTACGATGTAGGGGACATACCGGCTGCGCAGGGCGAGCCAGACGATGCCGACGGCGAGTACGAGGCTGATGAGGAGTGAGCAACCGGCTGCGATCTGCCAGTTGCGCTTGCCCAGAACGAGATCAGCGTAACGCTCGTCCCACTCCCGCCATCCCTGCACGTATGGATTCGCGGCCATCTCTCTGCCTCGGATGCTTTCTTCGTTCGCGAGCACACGCTTTGAACTTCGTGCTCGCCGAGGTCCGAGAGTGAGCAGATCGCGTGCCACTCGTCGGCGCGATCGTGGTCAGCCTAAGGTCTGCGCGAGCAGATGGCGCCGGATGTCAGCGAGTATCGTCGATGGTCGATCAGAAAGCGGACGTGATAACGTCGAAAGGAAAGGAGACAGGGCGGGTTCACCGAACGCGCTTCGTTGATGAACGCCTGGATTTTCAGCACCCCATCCGTGCCGAGACGGGCCGGCATCAAGGCGACCGTCAGCTGCTTCGGAATCGTTATCGCTTGTCCGAGTCATTCAGTTACGGCGACATAAGGGACGTAGAGGCTGCGGAGGTCGAGCCGGATGAGGCCAACCGCGAGCGCAAGAGTAACGAGCAGCCCGCGGCGATCTGGCAGGAAGTCATTTAAGTTGCGTGATCCTCAATCTGGGTTATCTACGATGTCGCAGCAAATTATCGATTCTTCTCTCGTTGAGCAGGCAATTCTTGATAGCGCACCTGAACGCGCAGACCGATTGCACGAGATCTTGGAACACTATCGTCCGCAGTTCGCTGTCGTTCCTGACTCCCTTGGTTTCGTACTCAAGACGAAGGGGAACCTGATTAAATTTAACGACAAGACCATGAAAACGCTGTGGATGCTCGCCCACGCGGCATGGCGGATTTTTGAGTGCCACAGTCCGCATGTTTTGTTAGCGATTCGCCGCGGGCGCTCGATCACTGAGCTCATGGCAATAGACAGAGGAATAGAAACCGCTCTCGCCAGCTTCGAGGAGTTGCTCTACATCGTCCAAGGCGCCGCGAAAGCAGGTTCGGCGAGCGAACTCGAGTGGCCTGATGATCTGCCCAGTCCGTCTGCGGATCGTTCCACGATTTCTGTCAAACAGCAGGCCACCTTCGATTTGGCTATCATGGCGACGGCCTATGTCTTCCTTCACGAAATTCAACATGTGATTTTCAACAAAGACCGAAATGCGCCAGCGGCAGGGCCAGCTTTGGAACTAGCGTGCGATGCATTTGCGCGGGACTTCCTCCTTGCCGAGGTGAGGAGCTATGCAGAAAAGGCACCGCGGCTGCCTATCTCGTTGAAGCGGCTGACCTTCGCAATTTTTGCACGACTTCTATTGGCGCGACCGGTTTGGTCTAAAAAGGTCGATCTCATTCTCATGAAGCGAGCGATGGCAGTTTCGCTGGGATCATTTTTCGTTTACGAAATAACTGCAACTGCCGTCAGAGCCGGGAATCAAGACTATCCGCCATTCGCCGATAGATTCGAGACTCTCATCGGGAAGGTGGACGCGAAAGAGAACAGCGATTTCTGGGTGTTTGCCGCTACGCTACTTTTTGCAGAAGTAAGGCGCCTCAATCCCCGGCAATCAGTCCGCGGAAAATCCTACAGGGAAATCTGTATCGCCGCGATCGACGCGATCCGCGAAACAACTCCAGAGGTTGTGATCGCCAATCGTTGAGCCGGGAAGGATCGGAGCCCCTTTCGGGAGCGCGATATTCGGAAACATTAAGCGGAAGCCGGCGTGCGGAAAGGAACGACCGATCCGCCAGCCCTGAATCGATCAAGGCAATCGGCCCACCACCGCATCATTCGTACGCGTTCCTGTAAATGTTCGGCG
Organism: Deltaproteobacteria bacterium; assembly: GCA_021792265.1. Taxonomy (GTDB): domain Bacteria; phylum Desulfobacterota; class Binatia; order Binatales; family Binataceae; genus JAJYVB01. Next base: position 3,208 of record JAJYVB010000309.1, read on the forward strand.
GCATTGTAGGCGGCGCGGACTTCGTCGGCCTCCGCGTGCGCAAGCTGGCGCTCGATCGCGTCGGGCGACCATTTGCCGGATTCGTTTAGGAGAGTCGATGCCATCCGCCGGAAACCGTGCGCGGTCATTCGGCCGCGCTCGTAACCGAGATAACACAGCGCTGCGCCGATCGCGTTCTCGCTCATCGGGCGCGCCGGCGTGCGGCCGGGGAAGAGATATTTGCCCGCTCCGGTCAGCGGGTGCAATTCCCGAAGAATTGCGATCGTCTGACGCGCGAGCGGGACTAGGTGCTCGCGTCCGGCCTTCATCCGCTCGGCGGGAATCCGCCAGAGGGCATTATCGAAATCGATCTCGCTCCATTCAGCTTTGCGAATCTCCCCTGGCCGCGCGAAGGTCAGCGCTGAGAAT
>JAJYVB010000310.1 GCA_021792265.1 Deltaproteobacteria bacterium
CATTATTATGTCCATGACCGCGACGTCGAATTGGCCGCTGCGCAATGCCTGAAGCGCGCTTGCTCCGTCGGCTGCCTCATCAACCACGTAGCCCTCGGCCTCGAGCCGATGGCGCAGTACCAGGCGAATCGCCTGATCGTCGTCAGCGACCAACACCCGAAGGCGCCCCGGGCCGGCCTGCTCCCATGAAACGCTCTCCGAAGCCACGTCGTTAGCGAGTTGCCACGTTAATCTATCTTAGCAGCTTAACAGCCCGAGGTAGTTCTGGGCGAACAGGCGCGCTCGCCAGCGCGGCAATTGCGCGAGCGATGGATAAGCTCTCAGGAGCACGAAGCTCCCGGCATCACCGCGCAGCCTCGCCATCGTCCTTATCGCCTGAGGCCACGGGCAGCAAGAGGTGCATGGTCATGCCCGCAATTCGCTCCTCCAAGTCCACTGCAGCCACCTCGGTTTCACCCGCGCGATGGTTGTTGCCCTCGCCGTGTCTCGCGGCCAGCACGCTGCCGCGTTCCGCCCACAGCTTTCCGCCATGAAGAGCCACGATCCTCTGGCTCAGGACCAGGCCAAGCCCGGCCCCCTTTGGCTTGGTGGTGAAAAAGGGTGTGAAGAGCCGGCCAAATTCAGCGGCGTTCATGCCCCTGCCGTTGTCGGCAATTTCCACCTCCAGGAATCGCTTATGGCGGCCTTCGCTGGTGACGTGGAAGTCGGTAACCATCCGCGTGCGCAGCATCACGGTGCCGTGGCCGTGCATGGCGTCTATGGCGTTCTGGATTAAATTCACGAAGACGCGTTCGAGAGCCTGGGCGTCGCCCAAGGCGTCGGGCAAGCTGGGATCGAAACGCTGCTCGACATTTATTCCCGGCAGCGGCACGGGCAGCAGCCCGGTCATACGGAGCGCCTGATGCAGCAGCCTATGGACGTTCAACGGCTCGCGGCGCAGTCCCTGCGGTGTCCCCGCCGCCATCACTTGCTCGACCAGGTGGCTGATGCGGCTTACCCCGTCAAGAATAAGATCGCAGTACTGCTCGGCTCTGCGGTTGCCCCGCAGCATTGCGGCCAGAAGCTCAGCCGCCCCCCTGATGGCGGTGAGGGGGTTGCGCACCTCGTGGGCGAGTCCCGCGGTCGACAGTCCGAGCTCTTCGGTGCTCGCGGCCAAGGCCGCTTCGGCTTCCTTGCGCCGCGCCAGTTCGTGGAACATAAGAATTGCGCCGCGCGTTTCACCATGATCGCTCAGAAGCGGGCAAACCTCGGTCGCAACTGCCGGCGAGTGCCCGCGCATGGCCAGCCGGTCCGCACCGTCGCCCACGCTGCGCCCGCTATCCAGTGCCACGCGCACCATCCGTTCGAGCCACGGGTTATGCGCCATCAGTTCGGCGACCTTTGCCGGGTTTCCGCCCGACATGCCGAGCAGGGTCTCGGCTGCCGGATTGATCGCGATGAGTTCCATGGCGTCCGACAGCACGATCACCGCATCCGGAAGATTTTCAACGATCTCGCGCCAGAGTTTCACCTTACTGGATTACCGCATCATCGCTTGCGCAGCCGACGATAGCATGGCTGCTGCAGTTCCCAAGACGGCTTGGAGCCGCCCCGATGGGCGGCGCGCATGACAGATGTGTTTGACAAAGATGCCAGTGCATGCGATTGAGAAGCGGCTGAAGCACGGCACAACCGCCCGAGAGTAAGCGGCGCCGGCTCGATCCGGGCGGATTCGCACCGTGCCGCAGCGAAACGTGGCCGACGGAAAGCCACGACCAGTTTTGTCGGCCGCGGCCGGAGCGAGCCGAAGCTGTACCGGTATCTGGTGCCACCTTTGGAGAACGTTATGCGAGCAACCTTTCGCTGCGCCGCAATAGCGGCATTGAGCATCGCCGTCCTGTACCTGCCGGCCCTCGCGGCTTCGAACACCATCGCTGCAGGCACCGTTATCACCACCAGCAACTGGAGGCAGTACCAGGATTTCATGCCCGAGGGCATGCGCGCACTGTTCGAAGGCAAATACTTCTGGAAGTTTCCCTCCGATCTGCAGATTGTTATCGGACCGCCGACATTCCATCCGGTGCCCAAAGCCTATCGCGAAAACACCGAGAAATATTCCCATCTCGTCAAGATCGTGAACCTTCCCAACGGTGGACACAGTATCGAAGGGTACGTTGCCGGCCTTCCTTTCCCCAACCCGAGCGCGCCGCTCAAGGGTTATAAAATTCTGGTCGACGAATGGTACCGCTACGTTCCCTATCTGACCTGCTGCGATTCGGTGCTGGAGTACCTCAAGGATCGTTACGGCAACGGCACTTCGCTCCGTTTCGTCGAGGTCTATCGCCGGCTGAGCCATATCAGCGACGACGGGCAGCCGATTACGGACCCGCAATCCCAGCACGTGGACTACAGCGAATATATCATGGTGCGCCAGCCCGAGCAGTACAAATACGAGCAGAGCCTGACGCTCTACTACCTGGACCCGTCCCTGCCCGAAGACGATTTTCTCTTTCTGCCCGAAATGCGACGGGTGCTGCGCCGCTCCTCGGCCAGCCGCTGCGCGCCAGCCTTCGGCACGGATTTCGTGCCGGATGACTTCCGCGCCGGCTTCAACGGTGGCATAAGCCGCTTCGAGGCGCACTATTTGAGAGATGCGAAGATCGTTACGTTAACCGACTCCGACCCGCATCAATACGGCAACCCGGCCAATTATTATCCGCTGTTTTTTCCCAAACCTGTCGTCGGCAAGTGGACCGTGCGCGACAGCTATGTCATCGACGTGAAAAGAATCTCTTCGGAGCGGAGCGGCTATTGCTACGGCCGGCAGGTGATGTACATCGACAAGTACTCATTCAATATCCTTTGGAAAGATATTTACGATACGTCGATGAACCTCTGGAAGATCGACATGATCGAACATATCGCTTCCGACGTCCCAGGCGAAGGCGTCCAGTTCGAAACCAGCAACTGGATCCAGACGATGTGGGACCTCAAGCGCATGCACCTGAGCTGCACATTGACGGCCGCGCCCGACGGCACTCAGACAGCAGCCAATGCGGCCTGCCGCAATTTGAACGGCGTTAACTACGACAACGTCGCCCGCTACTCGACTCCAGGTGGTTTGACGGAAGTGATGCGCTGACGGTTTTGCCGGCGCCTTTTGGATAGCACGGTGCAGCTGCGCACGTGTCGGGGTCCCAACCCGTAGCGCAGGCATCACCTTACACCCTCTACGGCGTGCGCCTTTAGGCGGCCGGATAAAATCCCTCAAAACCGACTTCGACTCTCTGACTTAGCGCTCGGTCGGAATAGGGAGGCTTGTAGCGAAACTTTACAAGCCTGGCTCCTAAAAACACACCCTCGGCACTTGTCCGCTTTTAGAGACTCAAAAAACAGCACACAGCTTGATTGGCCGTGTCTTGGCGACATTTTGGGTTCGCGTGTGGTGGCATGCCTGATGCGTGCCTGCAAAACAGAAGGCAGAGGATAATTTCGCCTGCAGACAGCTACTGCCTGTAAAGCGGGTTGCTTGGGGAAAAAGCGAGGGGGCCTTGACACTTAGTCAATCGTGAAAAGCAATCGCAGCAGGAGGCAATCCCATGATGGCGAAGCGTGG
>JAJYVB010000039.1 GCA_021792265.1 Deltaproteobacteria bacterium
CCCCAAGCAAAGTCTCGACGTGCGCGAGCCGTTCCGATTAGCCGGCCAGCGAGGCGTGCAGCTTGCGGCTCGCCAGGTTCTCGAAAAAAGCGTCGACCCGGTTGCGTAATTGCGCCTGAGACACAACCCGCGGGTCGACCAGATCCGATTCGATGTAAAGGCAGGGAATGTCACGCTTTTCCATCACCAGGCGCCGCGAGTCCGCCATCCCGGACGAGCCGGTACGGCAACTTTTAACCGCGTGATAAACCACTGCGTCAGCGTGCAGGGAATCAACCATGCCCAGAAGATGGCGGTCCGAGTAGAACATCTGGTCCATGGCGTAGCCGACCGAAAGCAGGGTGCCTTCGGCCAGGCTCTCGATCGGCCGCTTCAAGTCGTATTGGAAACCGACGCTTTCTCCGCCGCTTGCAATGTGCAGGTAGGATGAGCCCACAAAGACGCCGCCGTGGCGGGTAAATAGCTCGTTGAACGGGCGGAAAATCGGATAGCACGGAACCTCGGTGAAAACGAGCCGGTATTGCTCCCCTTCCACCGATCCGATGCCGTGAGCGGCCTTGTACTCCAGCTCGTCAACCAGTTCGCGAAAGTAGTTGCTACCCTCAGGGGTACCACGCAGCGCGTTGACCACCCCAAGGTAAATGGTCCCGTCGCCCAATGCGTTAAAGACGGCAGGCTGAGCGCGGTTGGCCGCGAGCGCTCGGCGGTAACAATCCGCCATAACACTGGCGTGGCCCATCGCCTCGCGTAAGCGGTCGATATCGAAGCGTTTACCGGTTATCCGCTCGCACAGCTCGATAAGCTCACGTATCTGATGTTCGACATAGCGCCGGTCGGTCTCGAATTCCTCCTTATCGGGTTTGTTCGGATGGTCGTAGCTGCGTGGGTCCGGCACGTCCAGGGTGAACATCGGAGTGCCGTAGAGCCGCGTCCAGATCTCCGACCACTTGATGTAGGTGTTGCAGGCGTTGGTCGCGACCGTAAGAGCAGGCTTCGGTATGCGCGCCATCGGATGGGAACCGCCGCGCAGTTGCATCCCCACGTCGGCCCTTACGTACGCGCACACGTCGGGCGAGTAGCCATAATCCTCCGCGGTGCTCAGGTAGTCCTGCGACACCTTGCGAACCGCTGTTTGCAGGGCGTTAATTTCGGGAAAGACGACGTGAAAATCGAAGCAGCGCAGCACTTCGCACATGCTGCCCATAACGAAAACGTAGGCGGCCTGCTCGCCACGTTCACCGGCCGTCGTGAGGCGTTCGAACCAATCGCGAAACAGCCTCGCCCCGTCACGGGCACCCCGGCCAACCACGCCTGTACCGGGAACCTCGCCGCTCTGTTTCGCGTCCAGTTCACGCGCCATGCTACGCCTCCTATATGCCGGTCCACGGCCCCGCGCCGGTCGGCAAGATATCGAGAAACTTAGGCTTTGAAATCGGCGCCTTTTGCGTAGTCGCGCCGCATAGGCCACCAGCGGGCTGCAGATCCGCACAACTTGTGCCAAACGTTGCGTGACGAGATGGCCAGCGCTCGCCAGCGTCAAGGCAATCCAGATTCAGGCAGAAACCGTCCTCAGGCAATCGTATCGGTGGGACAGGCGTCGAGCCGCCCGTTTTCGAGCCGGGCGACCGCCGTCCCGAACGCCTCCAGCACAAGAGGCGCAGACCGGCCGACGGCGCGTTCGGCTACAGCAAGTGTCGCCGTTGGCAACAGCCTAGTTGACCCTTTTTATTCTCCAGCCGAATCGCCCGTGTTCAAACTGGCAAGTTGGCAAGCGGCTGCCTTGGGGAAGCTTGCTCAGAGAAACTAAAAGAGGCTCAGTCCCAGGCTGCACGCTTATCTTAAAAAAGCGGGGCCGTGCTCAAAAAAGCTTTTTTGGCATGGTTAATGCGGTCCCCAAGCCATAAGGTTTGGGGAAAACGACTAATTCAAGCAGCGCGGCTGCGGTGGTGCCAGCTAGGACCTGGAGAGTCCGCCGCCCGTTCGCGAGTTAGCCGGATAACTGGTCGGGCCATAGCCTGCGCCCGCAACACTTTAGGCTGAACCGACTTTCATGGTGGATGAAGTGAGCGAACTGTCTTCGACAACCACGGCTCCAACCGTTCTACGCCGCCTGTCGGCGCGCGACCGCTGGGTCGCGATCCTGGAAAAGTACGTCGCCGGGCGCAGCCGTCCCGCCAACGACCGGTACTGGATGCCCGAGTTCGAGACCGCGCCGCGCGCCGAGATCGAGGAACTGCAGCGCGAGAAACTGGTGGCCCTGCTGCCTTACCTATACGAGCACAGCGCCTTTTATCACGCTAAGCTGAGCGCAGCGAAACTGCGTCCCGCGGACATCAAGTCGCTTAAGGACCTGGTCAAGATTCCGATCACCACCAAGCAGGATATGGGGCGCAGCGTGGCGGCCCATCCGCCGTGGGGCAGCTATTCGCCGCTGAGCGAAGCGGACTGGCGCCAGCGCGGATGGTACGTCTTTACCACCTCAGGCACGACGGCGGCGCCGCGCCCGGTGCGCATGACGCATCTCGACCGCCGGGCCTGGTCGCTGACCGCCGCACGCACGAATTACGCCCAGGGCGTGCGCGCGAGTGACGTGGCGCTGACCTGTACCACCTACAATCCGCACGTCTTTTTCTGGGGCACCCATCTGGGGATGGAAGTTCTGGGCGGCAAGCTCATACCGGGGGGAGTACCGACGCAGCGCCGCGCGCTGTTCATCGAGATGTTCAAGCCCACGGTGTTGGTGGCAACCCCGTCGTACACGCTGCATCTGGCGGAAGCGATGCGCGAGCAAGGGCTGGACCCGCGTAGAAGCTCGGTGAAAAAACTCCTTTGCGCGGGCGAGCCGGCCTCCGGCATTCCTGCCACCCGCCGCCGTATCGAGGAGACCTGGGACGCCGAACTCCACGACTTCTACGGTTGCACGGAGTTGGCGCAAGCGGGATGGGCTCACACGTGCGCCGAAGGGGTGAAGCTCGACGTGGTTTCGGACCATCTGCCCGAGGACCTCGGAATCTGGGAGACGGTTGACCCCGACACGATGGAGCCGGTGCCTTACGGCGAGCGCGGCCTGACGGTGTTGACTTCGCTCGCTTCGGAGGGCTCGCCGCAGCTTCGGTTTTTGGTGGGCGACTTCACGGTGATCGACCACGAGCGCTGCGTCTGCGGGCGGACGCTGGCGCGGGCGCGCGGGGGATGCGTGGGCCGGGCGGACGACATGTTGACCGTGCGGGGGCTCAATCTTTTCCCCTCGGCGCTGGAGGAGATTATCCGGGGCTTCGAGGAGCTGGCCGACGAGTTTCAGATCGTTTTGGAGAGGCGCGGCGCGCTGGACGAGCTAATCGTGATTGCCGAGACGCGCGTTACCGGGACAGAGGATTCCGAACGGCTGGCGCGGCTCATCGCCGAGGAAGTCCACCGCCAGTGCGAACTGCGGCCGCAGGTCAAGCTGGTCGACCCGGGCACTCTTCCCAAGACCGAATTCAAGGCGCACCGGGTGTTCGACCGGCGCACCGCATAGGCGAACCTGACCTAATGTAATTTCCCATTAATAAGTTTCGCGCGGGCATCGGTGGTGTGGGATTCTTCGCTTCGGCAACCTTCCATCAGAATGGCAATAGAAGCGCCCGCTTCTGTTATTCTGAGAGGCTGTAAATTTTTCCTGTCATTGCGAGCCGCCGCTGCGGCGGCCTGAGCGAAGCGAAGAATCTCATTCCACCAGAGTTGGCCCGTAAAGTCATCAGCGGGACGCCATACTGGGGTCTCGGCACTTCACTTTCGTTTGACGCGGCCACCACTTCTTCTCATAGTCAGCCCCGCTGCGGACACGTTCGGGAAGAGCGCTATCGGGTACTTTGTCGACGGCTGTATAGCCATCGGGGGAGGACATGTCATGGGGACTCGCCGAGTGTTAACGCTGGTGATAGGCGCATTGGCGGTGACCCTCGGGCTTTGCGCGACGGCCGGTGCACAGACGGCCGCCCCAACTCCCGCCCCGGCGCCAACCAATCCCAACTGGTGCCCGGGCGTCCCAGGCGGTACGGCGCCACCGTACGGCAAGTTCACCACCGGAGAGTGGGCGAGCATAGAACACCGATGCTCGAATCAGGGCTATAACCACACCTGTATGGACATGTGCGGCGCAGCGAGGGAGTTGTGGCAGCGGTGGGACGCAGGCGAGCGCGAGAAGCCTCTCACCCTCCCCCAGGCAACGAACAGAACCCAAGGGCCCTTCCTGCTACCGGGAGGTGCCAAGGGCTATATTTTGCCGCTGGCATCGCCGCCTGGTACGTCCGGTGCGACGCCGGCGCCAACCGCGCCCCGAGGCTCTGCAGACCCCCCGGGACCATTTTCGAGCTATCCGGGTCAGGATCTGAATGCCCTCAGCAAGCCGCCCTCAATAAGAACGCGGCAGCTTCAGCACGTGCTCGCTTATCATGTTGAGCACCATCTCCTGCGAGACCGGAGCAATCTTGAGCATCCGGCACTCACGAAAATAGCGCTCGACGTCGTACTCGCGCATGTAACCGAAGCCGCCCAGCGTCTGCACGGCGCGGTCGCAGGCTTCGAAGGAAGCCTCGGCGGCGCGTAGTTTCGCAATGTTGGCTTCGGCGCCGCAGGGCCGGCCGTTGTCGAACAGCCAGGCTGCCTTCATCATCATCAACTCGGCGACTTCGAGCTTGGCGTAGACGTCGGCCAGCGGATGGGCGATCGCCTGGTTCTGGCCGATAGGACGGCCGAAGACCACCCGTTCGCGGGCGTAGCGCACGGCCTTGTCCAGAGCGGCGCGTCCGATGCCGATCGCCTCGGCCGATACGAGGACGCGTTCGGGATTGAGCCCGTCGAGGAGGTAACGGAAACCTTTCCCTTCTTCGCCGATGAGGTCGCCGGCCGGCACGCGCAGGTTGTCGATGAACAGCATGTTGGTATCGACAGCGTGACGCCCAAGCTTGAGCAGCTCGCGCACCTCAACAGCGGAGCGATCGAGGTCGGTGAAGAACAGGCTCATGCCGTCGGTTTTCTTGGACACCTGGTCGGCCGGCGTGGTGCGCGTCAGCAGCAGCATCTTGTGCGCTTCCTGAGCCTTGGTGGTGAAAACCTTTTGGCCGTTGACGACGTAGTAGTCGCCCGTGCGTTTGGCGAAGGTCTTGATATGGGTGATGTCATTGCCGGCGTCGGGCTCGGTCACGGCAAAGGCTGCGTGCAGCTCGCCGTTGGCGATGCGCGGCAAGTTGCGCCGCTTCATCTCTCCGCTGCCGTGCAGAACGACCGGGGTGAGCCCGAAGATGGACAAATGAATCGAGCTGGCGGCGTTCATGGCGCCCGCATAAGCCACCTCGCGCATCAGCAGAGCAGCCTCGGCTATACCCAGTCCGCTGCCGCCGAACTCCTCGGGAATTTCGATACCGAGGTAGCCGGCTTCAGCCACGGCCTGGTAGAACTCGTGGGGGAATTCGTGGGCCGCATCGTGCGCCCGCCAGTAGTCGTCACTAAAACGCGCGCATAGCGCCTGCGCGCCACGCACGATCTCTTGTTGCATCTCGCTTAGCTCGAAGTTCATAGCCTCACCGGACAACCTGATAATCAGGAAGAACGACGGCCCGCCCTGAAATTGCGCTGCCGCTGTCCCATCTTAGCGGCAAGCGTTAGGCAAGCCGACACCTTAGCGTAAAAAACATGGCGCGCTTGGGGCTCGAGCGCCGATCCTAAGCCGCCCGCAGTTTACGGATCTCCAACCCCTCGAAGAACGCGTCGATGCGGTTGCGGATCTGCGCCTCCGCGACGCCGCGCGGGTCCACCTGGTCGGATTCAATGTATAACGCGGGCAGGCCGAGCCGCTCCATGACAACTTTGCGAGACTCGTTCATGCCGGCCGACACCGTCCGGCAGCTTTTGGTGGCATGGTAAACGACCGCATCGGCGCCCAGCGTTTCGGTCATCTTCAGGATGTGGCCTTCCGAGTAAAGCTGGCTGTCCATCCCGTGCTGCACCGAAAGGAGCACGCCTTCGGCAAGGCTCTCGACGGGACGCGCAAGGTTGTACTGGTAGCCGAGGTTCCAGCCGCCGCCGGCAAAGTGCAGGTAGGTGGAGCCGGTAAAAATACCGTGGTGATCGGTAAACAGGTCGTTGAAGCGGCGGAAGATCGGGAAGCACGGCACGCCAATGAAAATCAGGCGATGGCGCTCGTCGGCGAGAGCCCCAATGCCATTCGCCGCCTTGTAATCCAGCTCTTCGACCAGCTCGCGGAAGTAACGCGCGCCCTCAGGCAATCCACGCAGGACGTTGGCCACGCCAACAAAAATTGAACCCTCGCCCAGCGCATTGAAGGGCGCTGGCCGCGCCCGGTTCGTCTCAAGCGCGCGCCGGTAATGTTCGGCCATTTCGTTGGCGTGTCCCATCACCTCGCGCAGCCGGTCGATGTCGAAACGTTTGCCGCTTACCCGTTCGCAGACCCCGATGAGCTCCCGTATCTGGTGCTCCACGTAGCGGCGGTCCTGCTCGAAGTCTTCGTCACCGGGGACACTCAGGCGTCCGGCCACGCGCGTGCTGGGGATATCCAGCGGAAACACCGGAATGTGGTAGCGGCGCTCCCAGAACTCGCCCCACTTGATATGGGTGCCGCAGCAGGCCGTGTTGATCACCGCCAACGAGGGCCGGGGAATACGCGCCATCGGGTGGTCGCCACCCTTAAGCTGAACGCCCACGTCCGCGCGCATGTAAGCGCAGATGTCGGGCGAATAGCCGTAGTCCTCGGCGGCAATCAGGTAGTCCTGCGCGACCTTGCGTACCGCGGTCTGGATGGAATTGACTTCCGGAAAGACCACGTGCAAATCGAACGAGCGCAGTAGCTCGCTCATGCTCCCCATCACGAAGACATAGGCGGTACGCTCGCCACGTTCGTTGGCGCCTGAAAGGCTCTGGAACCATTCGCGAAAGAGCCGCGCGCCGTCGCGGGCTCCCCTGCCGACAAGTTCGCTCCGCTCTGTACTTTCCGATGCTGCTGTCTGCGCCATCACCGCTCTCCTTCGCGCGCCGCGTCTTCCTCACATGTTCAGCCCCGACCAGCACGGGCCGGCAGGGTTCTCAAGCTCGGGATATGGACGCCGGCGCATCTTCAGCCCTTCACGCCGGCAAGTAGTAGATGGACGGATCGGTGCCCAGCTCCGGATGAAGCTGAAAACCGCCGCGGTTTCCGATGAGCCGCGCAATTTCGCTTTCCGGGTCGTCGAGGTCGCCCACGTAGCGCGCCTTTCCCGGACAGTTCGCCACGCAGGCCGGCTCCCTGCCCACGTCGATCCTCTCCACGCAGAAGTTGCACTTGGTAACCGTGCCCCGCACGTAACCGTTGCTCGAATAGCCCAGTTCTTCACAAGGAGCAAGCCCCTGGCCATCATAATAGCCCTTCAGTTCGGCAAGAAAGTAGCGCGCCTCGTAGGGACAGGCGGCCATGCACGCCCGGCATCCGATACAAACGCCGTAGTCGATGGTGACGACGCCGTCGGCGCGCTGGCGAGTGGCTCCGCTCGGGCAAACCCGCTCGCACGGCGGATTAGCACAGTGCATACATTGCAGCGGCAGGGGAATACGGCGCACCTGAGGGTAGACGCCGCTTTCCAGTTTGACCACCCGGCACCAGAAAACGCCCGGCGGAGTGGCGTGCTCCACCTTGCAGGCAGCCACGCATGCGTAGCAGCCTGCGCACTTCTTCAGATCGATGACCATCCCCAGTCGTGCCATGGCACCGTCCGCCGGCTCAGACTCTCTCGACCCTGACTTTCACGCACAGGTCAAAGTTGTGAACTGTCCAGTCGACACACTTCCAATCGAGCTTCATCAGCTCCTCGAAGCAGGCCCCCTTCCCGCTGCGGCTGGCAAGCGGAAGATACTTCGACCAGTGGCCGCCGCAGTTGGCCATCGCGATGCATTCCGGGTGGATTCCCTCGGTCACGAGGACTCTGCCCTTTATCCGGCCGCCGTAAATCGATTCGATCCACACCCAGTCGCCGTCCCTGATGCCCTTGCAGCGCGCGGTCTCGGTGTTGAGGCTGAGAGCGTAAGTTGCCGGGTCGAGATTCGAAATGTCGTCCAGCCAGGCGTTGTTGTAGGTTCCGGAGAAGGTATGAAAAGGTACGCGATAGTAGAAGGCGAAGAGGTCGAAGCCGGAACTCCGGTCCTCATGGCTCGGACAAGGCTTCCAGTCGGGCAGCGCCTGGTAGTCGCGCGTGTCGATTTCGCCGCCATAAGACAGTTCTTTGCGAAGAGCTTCAACCTTGGCGCCCAGCGCCGGAATCCATTCGAAGTAAATCGGCGTCCGCAGACGCGTAAAGTGCCTCCAGTAGGATTCCTGAGGCTTCTTAGGCCAGCGCAGTACGCCGTGTTCCTTGAACCATTCGAGATCGTGCTCGGGACCGAAGTAACTCTTGAGCGTCGCGTCGATCATCTCGGTCCACTGGTAGCGGCGCTGCGTATCCAGCACATAAGGCGCGCGAAGCTGATTGAGCATGTTGAAGGTGGCCAGCAGCCCCTCGGTCACTCCCAATCGCTCGGCGATTTCCAGCATCACCTCGTTGCGGAAACGCCGCTCGTGCAGCGGCTCGCTCACCGGCTGGCGCAGGTAATAACTCCATTCCTTGATAATCGCCGAGTTGGCGTAGCCTGCCCAGTGCGTAAGGCTGCAGATGTCGTAACGCTCGAGGAAACACGCGTCGGGCAGGACCACATCTGCAAATTCCGTGACCTCGTCAAGGTAGAGGCTGTAGCAGACGGTGAAGGGAACCTGCTTCAGCGCCTCGGCGATGGCCGACACCTCGGTCAGGCTCATGACCACGTTAGAGCCGACGATAAAGTGAACCTCGGGCTTGTACGGAAGCTCGTACTTTTCCGGGTCGAGCATCGTGAACGCCGTGCCGGTCCCGTGCGATAACGGGACCAACTCACCAAGACTCATCGATTGCGGCTTGCTGGGTTCGTTATAGGACGACGGCGGATGGCCACCCACCCAGTTGCCGGCCATAAGCAGGCCGTCGGGACCTTCCTTATGCTCCCAAAATGGGCGTCCGGTGGCGGGAAAACCCTGGCAACGAGGATTGCTGCCCAGGCAAGCCCCGGGAAGGTCAGCCGCTCCCACAACCTGGCTGAGCAGCGCGATCGCCATCGCAGTCAGAAATGAGTGTTTGTGTCCCTGCGCGCCCTTGAAAAATAGGACGCCGGCAGGCCGATGCGGAAGCGTCTGGCCGTCGATCTCGATCGTGCTGCCTATTTGAGCCGCCTCGCCGAACTCGCGGGCAAGCCGCCGGATGGTGGCCGCGGGAATTGTGGTCACTTTTTCCGCATCTTCTGGACGGTAGCTTTTCACGTGGTCGGCCAGAACCTGGAAGGCCGGCCGACAGGCCTGAGCGCCATCGACCCGATAGCTTCCCAGCAGGGCGGGCTTTGCCAGGCTGGGGTCGTCGTAGGCTTTCGGCCGCTTTTCGGCAGCATCCCAGGCCAGCGGCTTTCCTGTTCCCTTGTCCCTGACATAGCGGCCGTCATCGCCCACCAAGTAGGTAGCGTTGGTATGGCTCGCCAGGTATTCGACATCGTAAAGCCGATACTCATTGATTAGGCAGTTGAGCATCGCCAGGGCGAGATAACCGTCCGTACCGGGACGGATCGGCACCCACTCGTCGGCCCGTTCGGCCGCCGGCGACAGCATCGGGTCAACAACCACCATCCGCATTCCGCGCACCTTGGCTTCCGAAATTGCACCCATGGCCAAGGTGGCGTTGTAGTGCGCTCCGGCCCCGCTGCCGCATCCGAACATCAGCAGGTACTTGCAATGGTCATAGTCCACCTGATTGTGGAAAGCGCCGTGCACGATGCCGTATATGGCGTGCGCGCCGTTACCGCAGTGCGGGCCGGCTCCCGACAACCAAAGGTTAGGAGTGCCCACCGCACTGGCAAAAGAGGTCAGAAACGCGCTGGACCAGGTGTCGGCGACCGTGCGCAGAAAAACAATCGTGCGCGGGTCCTTCGCCATAGCCGCCGCCATCCGGGCGACGATCGTATCCAGGGCCTCTTCCCAACTAATCCGCTGCCACTTGGGATCGACCCCGATCCCCTTTTCGGGATTGGTTCGCTTGACCGGGAAATTGAGCCGGTTCGGATCGTAAAGAGTCATGATCGAGGAAAGCCCCTTGGCGCAAATCCGGCCGGCAGACACCGGATTGTCCGGGTTTCCTTCGATCTTGACGACTGTGCCGTTAACCCGATGACCGAGTATCCCGCAGTTGGAGTAGCACATGCTGCAGGCACTCGGGATCCATACGTCTTCCCGCACTACCGCTTCATTCGCTTCCACAAGCGGCTCCTCCCCCGAGAGCCGGGAAAATAAACACACCGATGGCGCTCGTCCGGCTGTCTGCCACGTTCACCGGCGCAGCGCCCAGATCGTCAGCCGAGTCCAGCACCTCTTCGCCCACCGCGATGCGAACCCCTGCCCGTAGACACACCCTGCCTGCAACTTCGGCCAGCAGGGCCGTGCGCAACTCCGCCCCGTGCTTGGCCCCCAAGGCACGCAGTACGTCCAGCAGCGTGAACCCCGGCTCGACCTCCACGGACGTTTCCGGCCTGCCGATCAGTTGCCGGTAATTTCCGTAAAACTTGACCTGCAACTCCATGATTGCCCGGCTCAACGCAAACGTCCCGCCCACTTTGACGACCGACTGCGTCGCAGCGGCCACGCCCCCAATGAGTCTGCCACGCGACCACCCGGCAGCGCCTACCAGCCCGTCCCGGAGCTTGCGCACAAGCTGTGCCAATCTCCGGCATATTTGCGCCATGTAAATTATTCGCATTGTTTGAGGCGAAAAATGGTGGTTGCTGCAACGACTGAATCCGATAGGAACAGCCCATCCCTCCGATGGTCCCTTTCGATACATTTATTTGCGTTTATCCGCTCTCGAAGGGATGCTAATGGGGCTGGAGCCGTTGATGTCTGAAGAATTAGGAGTCAACCCATGAAAATCGCCGCGCCGGAAACCAACCGCGACACCTACCGGGTTGTTTACGTTGCGCATCCCGCCAGCGGCCTGGCCCGATCCAATTTCCCCGTCGAGTGCCATGTCGCCGGCGACAAGGTGATCAGATGCCTGCCGTTACACATTCCCGACGAAGTTCGGTTATACGAAATTCGAACTTCTCGCGGCACGTTCACTCGGCCCCGCAAAGAGGTTCAGATGCCGCTTGCTTACGCGTGGAAGCGGCGGATCCACTCGCCCACCCGTATTGCCTTTCCGCTTCTGCGAGCCGACTGGAGCCCTGATAATCCTAAACCCCACAACCGCGGCCGATCCTCCTTCGTGCGAATCGGATGGGACCAGGCTCTCGATATCGTCGTCGGACAACTGAAAAGGATCCGTGACAGATATGGTTCAATGGAGTCGGTACTGGTACAGGCCGACGGTCACGGTCAGAGCGGATACCTGCAATCCCTCCATTTCTGGGGACACTACCTGTTCGACAATATACACCGCCAACTCGGCTGGGGCTGGTGGGTTCAGCAAATGCGCAATCCCGACAGTTGGGAAGGATATTATTACGGCGCCAAGCACGTTTGGGGTTTCGAAGAATCGCTGGGTGAGCCCTGGCAGGACGCGGTTTGGGATGACGTCCTGGAGAATGCCGAGATGGTACTTTTCTCAGGCAACGACCCGGAGGCTACCGGCTTCGGCATGTCAGGCTCGATAGCCACGACAATGACGCGCTGGCTTCGCCAAGCCGGCATCAAAATAGTCGCCATATCGCCCGACCTTAATTACAGTGCCGCCGTCACCGCCGACAAATGGATTCCGCTGAAGCCCAATACCGACTCCGCGCTTTACCTCGCTATTGCTAACGTATGGATTACCGAACAGCTATACGACCTGGACTACGTTGCTACTCACACCGTGGGATTCGAGCAGTTTGAAGAACACGTTATGGGCAGAACCGACGAACTGCCTAAAACCCCGCAATGGGCGGAAAGCATAACTGGCGTGCCAGCCCACACGATCAAAGCCCTGGCGAGAGAGTGGGCCCGCAAACGCACAACGCTTTCCGTCTATTTCGGCGGACCCAAGATCCGGGGGACGATGTCGCACCTAACCGCCAGGATCGAGGCCTATCTCATGGCCATGCAAGGGATCGGAAAGCCCGGCAGGCAATTTCTGCGCGTGGGCGCGCCGTCTTTTGACAAGAAATCCCTAGCCCAGGTCCCGCGATATCCCGAAGTAGACGCCATCGGAGTCCCGTTCAATCCCATCGTCGAGTACGCCATCGGCAGGGCACCCAAATCCGAGGTGTTCGTTCCTAGAACGCTGGTAGCAGACGCAGTGTTGAATCCGCCGATCGCCTGGAACGGCAGCACGGCGGCGCTAGCCACATCCGAGGATCAATTCACGGCCTATCAATTTCCGCCGCGAAAGGATCATCCGGGCATAAAGATGATTTGGAATGAGAATGGCAACCAGACCGGCAGCTGGACGCACGGGAGCAAGTGGATAGACGCACTGCGCAGTTCCGGAATAGAGTTTGTCCTCGGTATACATCCGTGGCTTGAAAACGATGTTGTTTTCTCCGATCTCATCCTGCCCGTTCAAACCGTTTTCGAGCACGAGGATTTGCTCGCGGTCCGGCGAAGCGACCTGCTGGCCCTCTTCTATCAGGAACAGGCTATTCCGCCTGTCGGCGAAGCCAAGAGCGATTATGAGATACACCGCCAAATCGCACTGGCACTTGGGCTAGCCGAAGCGTTTCCGCCTCCGCAAGAATGGCTCAAGAAAGACTACGAGCAGACTGCTTCGTTCAAGACACTCGGCATCGGCTGGGATGAATTCAAAAGGCGCCGCGTAGTTATGTATGACTCCCCGACGTGGGAGGAATGGGTAAACATCAAAAGCCGGTACGGCTACGGCGAGCATGATGGCGGCCTGTCCTGGTTTAACCGGGATTGTCAGGGCCTCCAAACGCCAACAGGCAAGATCGAATTCGTCTCGAGACGGATCCTGAAGCATGCGCCGGAAGATCCGGAGCGCCCGCCTCTGGCGCAATGGAGGGAGCACGCCGAACTCGCCTCGTCGCCCAAGTCAAAGAAGTATCCGCTCCTCGTGGTAGCCAATCACCCCCGGCTCCGGTTTCACGTGCAGGGGGACGACGTCGATTGGATCCGTGAAATGTGGAAGGTGACGGGGCCGGACGGCTACGGTTACGAGCCATGCCGCATCCACCCGGCCGACGCGGCAGCTCGCGGCATCCGGCAGGATGACATCGTCATGGTTTATAACGACCGCGGTGCCGTCCTGTTCGCCGCTCAATTGAGCGAAAGGATAATACCCGGTGCCATTTATACGGAACATGGTGCAGCAATGGATTTGATCGAGATCGATGGCCGGCCTGTCGACAGGGGCGGCAACATCAATCTGATTGCCCCTTCGCCCAGTGAGAAGTACCCGGCAGGCGAGCGTGTGGCGATCCCGGAAATGAATGTCAGCGGATTTCTCGCTGATGTCAGAAAAGCCGATATGGAAGCGCTACTTCGGCGTTGCGGCGCGGACAGCCTGTCCGCAGCTACCCGGGGGCGTTGAAACGGCGGGCCATCACCGTGGCCTCAACTGATTGAGTTCCAAGTGTACACTGACGTTCCACGCCGCAATTGGTTCCAACCGGCCATTCAGCAAGTAGCTGGACGGAGCAGGCCGGCTTCGTTCTATCGTAAAGTTTGGCCAGAAATGCAAAGAGGGTGCTGAGGGCCATGACGCAGAAAGAAATGAGTATTAATCTCAACGAATGCACAGGCTGCGGCCTGTGTCAGATCGCATGCAAGGACGAACACGTAGGCAACGACTATCTGCCATGGACGAAGAGTCAGCCGGATACCGGGCATTTTTGGATAAAGGTCGTAGGCCAGGAAAGGGGCCAGATTCCGAAGGTCAGAGTGACGTACATTCCGCTGGCCTGCGTGCATTGCGGCAACGCGCCCTGCATGAAGGCATGCCCGGAGAATGCAATTGACAGAAGAGAGGACGGGATCGTGTGGATACGTCCGGAGAAATGCACCGGATGCCGGTTGTGCCAGGAGGCGTGCCCGTACAACGCGATCTATTTCAACGAGCAGTCGCACATAGCACAAAAATGCACTTTCTGCGTCCACCGGATCGATCAGGGTCTGGTGCCGCGCTGTGCCGACGTTTGTCCGCGTGACGCGATAATCTTCGGCGACTCAGACAGTCCCGAATTGAGCGCACTCAGGCAGCACATCGAGGTGCTTCATCCCGAATATGAGACCGACCCCAGAGTCAACTACGTCGGCCTGCCGAGGCCCTTTATTGCAGGGACCGTCGTCGACGTCGAAAGCGGCGAAGTGATTTCGGACGCCGACATTACCGTTACCGACCTCTTTAATGACAAGGAGTTGACCGTCTCCACTGATGCATTTGGTGACTTTTGGATTACCGATCTCGCTCGCGACCACAAGTATATGGTTAAAGTTGAAAAACAGCCTTACGAGAGGTCGCTTCTTGTCTTAAAGGCCGACCAGGATAAAAACGTTGGTGAGATCCGGCTGACCAGGGACTCGGCACCTAGCCTTTAGTGTTGCGTCCCGCAAATAAGTTTATGGCGGCTGTTACTGGCATGGGATTCTTCGCTTCGGCAGCCTGCGCTCAGAATGAAAATAGAAACGCGCGTTTCTGTCATTCTGAGCAAAGCGAAGAATCTCATTCCAGGCAAGCCGGTTCGTCAAGGTACTTGCAGGACACAACATTAGCAGGTTCGTGAAAAAACCTTTTCACCACCCACTAGAAATGCCCTACGCCGCCGGGACCGATGCCATATTCTGCGCCGGGACCCACATTCCCTGCGGGAGTTACAAAATTTAGGCCGCCGAACCGCTTGGCCGGCATCGTATGTGTCGCGTTTTCCCAGGAAACGAGCTTGCCCGAGGCGAAATTCAAGTCCAAAAATTTTCCAGTATCGCCTTCTTTGGGCGCGGTATAAAAAAGCGTCGCCGTGAGGTCGTTGCTGTTGGGGCGGACAGCGTAACTCCATATTTGTGAGTCCGCTCCCACGTTCTTGATGATGTCAGGTTGACCCCATCGCTTTTGGATCGCCAGCGAGGACTGCCCAGCCTGGAGCGACTTCTCCATCTGGTCCACCCTCACTCGGTTCCCCACCTGATAGACTACTCCGCATCCCAAAAGGCTCGCTGCAAGCATCAAGAATAAGGCGGTTATCGAGAGAACCGTACTGCAGTTCCCAATCCCAAAAGCTTCGTCTCGCAAAATAATCCCCCGCGGGTGCTTCAAAGTATGCTCCGTGCTCCGGGGCCAGATCGGACAATATAGTCCGCCGAGTTTCCTCCGGCCATCGGACAGTCTCCTCAATGCTCGGCGAGAGAGCGCGCGGTTGCGCGATCGACCTGTGCCTTGGCTACCGAGTAACCGTAAAGCGCGTTGATGTAGGCGGTGTTGTCGGCAACGAACCGGCGCTGAGCGACCTGCACGTCAACGATATTGCCCAGCCCCGTCCGGTAGCGTTCCGAGGCGAGAGCGAGCTCCGTACGCGAGCCGAGAAGGGTCTCTTGGGCGCGTTCGATCTCTTTGATCGAGGCCGTCCAGTTGAGAAACGCCGACTGCACTTCGAAGATGACACGCTGGACGAGATCGTCGAGCGCGTGCGCGGCCGCTTCGCGTTTGAAGCGGGCGGCGTCAATCTGACTCTCCGTCAAATAGCCGTTAAAAATGGGCCAGGTGATTACCAGGCCCAGGTAGCCGTTGTTCACCATCGGCAAGCCGGTGCCCATCCCGATATAACCCGCCTGTGCCGAGAAGGTGGGATAGAGGTCGCTTTGTGCCTGTACGATCTGCGCACCCGCGGCACGGATGTCGTCCTTGAGGATAAGCAGGTCGGGGCGCTGGCGGAAGGCTTGCTCGAGGAGCGCCCTTAACCGGTCGGTAATGCTGCCGTAACCAAGCTTTCCCTGTAGCTGGTATACGGGCGCTTTGCCCGAGAGACCCATCGCATTGTCGAGCGCAACCTTCGCGTCGGCCTGGGTGTCCTGAGCTTGAACCAGATGAAGCTGGGCGCGGGCCAGGTCGGCCTTGGTTACGTAGACGTCAAGTTCAGGCCGCAGGTTGGACTTCGCGAACAACGCTGCCTGCCGCCACTCCTGCTCACGCTGCACGACCGCCTGGTGGTAAGTTTTGACGATTTCGCCAGACGCAAGCAGACCGAAGTAACGTTGGCTCACTTCATAAATCAAGTTGAGCTGCGTAAGCTTGAGGCGTGCTTGCGTGGCGTCGCGTTCGGCCCGGCGCTGATCGATAAAACCCCGGACCCGGCCAAAGTCGTAGAGAAACTGGGAAATCGAAACCCCGGTACCGTAGTTATTTTCCGTGCTCGCACTCTGTGAAAAGTCGTTCGCAGCCAGATCATGGTTGCGGCCGGTCTGGCGGGGAACACCGAACGGCGGAAGGCCGACGGGCTCGAAGGCCGAAAAGTAGCTGGTATTGCCAACCCCGTTTGCCGTAGAGCGCAGGTAGTCTGCCGTGCCGTAAACCTGAGGGAGAAGAGCCGACTTGGCCTCGCCGAGACGGCCCCCAGCCTCGCCCGTTTGGGAAACCCGCTCCAGCAGCCGCGGGTGAAGGGTAAGAGCGATCTGAATCGCGCGGTCGAGCGTCAAAACCGAGCCCGGCGTGATTGGCACCTGGGCGGCCAACGCTGCACTCGGCAGTGCGATCAACATCACCGCAGCGAATCGTGCAATCCTCATCGATGAAACCCCCATCCGACTCCTGGCGCGCCGCCGTAGGCCCGCCGCGTTCTACTTGGCGCTGGCAACGGTGCCTGCTCTTTCGATGCCGTTTTGGCCCAGCATCACAGGATGGACCTTTTCGCCGCTTCGCAGATTCGAGTTGTAGTCACTGATCACCAGCTCGTCGCCGCTCAGTCCCGAGGTTATCTCGATGAAGTGGCCGTCACTGATACCGGTTGATACTTTCACCTTGTGAACGACGCCGGCCTTTACGACGTAAACGTAATTGTTGCTCTGGGGCGCGCTAACCGACGCCCCGGCCGGCTCCCCAACGGCTCCCGGTGGCAGTTCGATTGCGCCGGGATGACGCACCAGGTCAAGGGTTACCTCCGCGTACATCCGCGGGTAGAGCTGATGCTGGGGATTTTCGACGTCGATCTCAGTAAGCATCGTGCGCGTCGCGAGGTCTAAAGCCTTGGCGAAACGCGTAACCGTCGCCTTGAAGGTCTGGCCAGGCATGGCCCTGGGTCTGACGATCGCTGGCATCCCGACGCGAACGAACGGCACCTCGTTTTCTGGCACGTAGACGTAAATCCGAAGCTTGTCCAAGCGCGACATCGTCAGCACCGGGCCTCCTCCGCCAAGATGGCCGCCGGCACCTTCGGTAGCACCTGACGAAACGTTGACGCCCGTTCCCGACAAGCCAAACTCGCCGCCGCCGGCGCGGATGAGCGCGCCCGGATCGACGAATCGCCCGGTAATGACTCCGGAAAAAGGCGCCGTAATTTGGGTGTAGCCGACCATGGTCTGAAGCAGGTCAACGTCGGCCGCTGCCTCCTGGTACTTGGCGAGCGCAACATCGACGGTCTCCTGGGACACCA
>JAJYVB010000311.1 GCA_021792265.1 Deltaproteobacteria bacterium
CGAAGGAAGCCTGCCAATCGACGAACAGCACCTTCGAGACATCGAAGCTGCTGGTGGCGCCGGACAACCGGGTCCCGCTTTTCGTGCTGTTAAAGAAGCGGATATTGACCAGGCGCAAGGGGTCGCGGCGGCGCGCCTCGATCATCGCGAGTTTCTGCTCTTCCTGCTTGCGTTTTTTCTCGTCGGCAGCAGCGACTGCGGCGGCGGCCGCTGCCGCAGTCGCTTTGCCGGCCACCTCCGCACTGAGCTCTCGCGCCTTTGCCGCGAGGTCCTGAGTCACGCTAAAGCCTTGTTCGGCAAGAGTTTTGTCACCGAGCTGCAGCGCGACCTTGTAGGTCCCCGGCGACTGTGACCTGAAGTCGGGCATCAGGGCGACCCCGCCGAATTCCACCGTTTTACTATCCGGCGGCACGAACTGGCTGGCATCGCTGGAAGCGATCATCGCGCCGGTAGGGCTGTAGAAGCGCGCCGAAACCTTTTCGCTTTTCCCCTCGAGGCCGGCCAGTGCGTTCGCGAAGGTTGCCTTCCAGTGGAGGTAACGATTTTGCGTCAACTGGGCGTCGGTGAAAGCTGCCTGCGGCGGGGAAATTGGAACTCCTTCCCGAGTTGAAAGGTTGAGGGTCAGCCGCTGAAACTCGAGCGGATTGGCGCGCCCCTTGGCCAGCATCTCAGCCCGTTTCCACGGCAGGTTATCCACGAATCCCTTGATGCCGAGTTGCTCCTGGAGCTGCTCGCTGTGGTAAACATACGTCGTCGCAAAGGCAAGTCCGCCCAGCCCGACGAACAAGACAACGACCGCAACCGCGCGCCTGAGCCGGCCCTTGTGTGGCGCCGCAGCCTCGACACCGGCGGGCAGGGTGAGCCCGGCGGTTCCGCTGCGCGGACTCACCGCCGCGCGGCCGGTACCGGCCAATCCGGTCCCATAGAGCATCATGTCCCGGAATTCCCGCGCGCCGGCTGGCCGCGCACTCACTTCGTAGGCGAGAGCGTGGTCGAGGGCTCCCGCCAGGTTGCTCGAAGCTCCAGGTACCAAGTCCCGCACAGGCGGAAAGCTGAAGGGCGGAAACTTCTCCGGGTCGCGACCGGTTAGGCAGTAATGGAGCGTAGCGGCGAGCGAGTAAATATCGCTGCGCGGATCGACTTCGCCCTGGTACTGCTCGGGAGGAGCG
Organism: Deltaproteobacteria bacterium; assembly: GCA_021792265.1. Classification (GTDB taxonomy): domain Bacteria; phylum Desulfobacterota; class Binatia; order Binatales; family Binataceae; genus JAJYVB01. Next base: position 1,170 of record JAJYVB010000311.1, read on the forward strand.
AAACCGAGCGTGCCGATCATCGTCCCTTTGCGCGCTGCCTTGAACAGTCGCGCGATGCCGAAGTCGATGAGGACGATCCGCCCCTTTGGCGTCAGCATCACGTTGGAGGGCTTCATGTCGCGGTAAATGATGGGCGGCTGAAGGCCATGCAGGTAGATGAGAACGTCGCAGAGCTGGCGTGCGATCTCGATTACCAGGCCCTCGGGAAGCCGCCCGCGCTGCTCGGCGATCTCCTCTTCGAGGTTGCGCCCCTCGACGTACTCCATGACCAGGTAATGGCGGTTCTGGTCGTCGAAGCGGTCGGTGATTGCCGGGATTGCGGGATGCTTGAGCTGAGCCAGCGTATCGGCTTCGCGCGCGAAGTACTCGTTTGCCTCGATCCGCTGCTTGGGGTCGATGAAATGGTCCACCATCTCTTTGATGGCGCAGTAGCGGTTGGCAAGGCGCTGATCGCGCGCCAGATAGACCACGCCCATTCCACCGCCGCCCAGCAGCCGCTCGATGATGTACCGGTTCTGTAGAACCCTTCCGGGTTCCAGGGGTGCTGATGCTATGCCGCCTGAAGTCGGCGCCATTGCCCGCTAATCCGCAAAAATAACCGCTACGGTTATGTTGTCGGTGCCGCCTCCCGCGTTGGCTGCAACGATCAGTTCGCGCCCGGCGGCCACCGGATCGTCGTGACGCGAGAGCATTCCCGCTATTTCACGGTCTTCCACGTGCGCGACCAACCCGTCGCTGCACAAGAGCAATCGGTCACCGCGCTTGAGCCGGGCACCCGTAGCCTCGGCCCCGGCCATCCCGCTATCGCGAGCTCCCAGCGACCGGGTAATCACGTTTTTATGCTCGTGATGGCGCGCCTCTTCGGGGGTTATCTGGCCAATCTCGACCAGCCGCTGCACCAGCGAATGGTCGCGCGTAATTTGGCGCAACGTCCCGCCGCTGAGCAGGTAGGCGCGGCTATCGCCGACCCAGGCCACGTCAGCCTCGGGTGGGACGATGAGTGCACAGACGCCCGTCGAGCCCATGCCGTGCGATTCGGGATGGTTCGCCTGGTACGCGATGATACGGCGGTTGGCCTCTTCGAGGGCGTTTTTAAGCAGCTCGCGCCGATCGGCCGCGGCTGAACCCGCCTGGTTGACGGTTACGTAGTCCCGTACCGCCTCGACCGCGATGGCGCTGGCGGTTTCTCCCGCCGCGGCGCCGCCCATCCCGTCAGCCACGACATAGAGGAAGCTCTGCGCAGGCTCGACCGTCGAGGCGCGCCGATACTCCAGTGCCAGCACCGAATCTTCGTTAAGCTCGCGCACCATCCCAACGTCGGTCAGGACCGCCGCGCGAAGCTCGATCCGGCTGTTGAGCCGGCTCAGCTCCGTCTTGAACTGATCGACCGTGGCCCATCGCGCCTCGGGATCGAAGGCGAGCGCCTTTCGCACGACTTTCTCCAGCTCGGGTACGACCACGTGGCGCGGGTAGAAAACGACCGGTCCGGCCTCCTCACGCCAGCTCTCGCACTCCAGGCGCTCACCGGTGAGGCAGGTGTAGAGCAAAGCTCCTATCGAGAAGACGTCCGCGCGTTTGTCCACCTTGCGTGCGCGATAGATTTCCGGCGCGGTGTAGCCGTCGTTGTAAATCGGGCTCGCCTGAAGCTCGAGGTCGTTGCTGACATAGTCGAGCCCGGTAAGCCTCGCCCGGCCGTCCGCGCCGATGGCGACTGACTCGGGACAAATGTCGTTCACCCGCAGCCCCCGCCGATGAAGCACCGAAACTGCCTGGCAGACCTGGATGGTGACGTTGAGCGCCTCGGCTTCACTCATCCGAGGCCCGCCGTCCCGGCGCGCAAGCGCCATCAGCTTTTCATCCGGATAGACCAGATAAACGCGCCCACTGTCGGCAAAACCGGAAACCGCGCGCAAGAAGGCTGGATGATTGACCGTGAGCGAAAGCGCGAGGACCCGGCCGAAGACTTCGCCCAGGTCCGCCGCCTGATCCGTAGTCACGGTGCCCAAAACTTCCACGCCCGGACTCGCGGCGCCGTCCGTCGGCTCTTTCGATTCACTGGAGGGCGCTTGCTCCGGCAACGGGGCTGCCGCTGCCGGCACTGCGCTTCCGCCTGCCAACTCGTCTCCTTGCTGCGGTGAGCCAGCGCTTTCCAGCATTGCCTCGGTGAGCACGATTTTGCTCGTCTCGCCATCGGGCGACGATTCGTTCGGCGCTGCCCCGGACGGCGAGTCCGCATGCTCAGCGGCCTCGGCCTGGGAACCGGCTTCGCCCGCCGCATCGGAGGGCAAGGGCGGCAACTCGGCGGTTTTGTCTTCCGGCCCGCCGGAACCCTCCGCCGGCGAGGCGACAGCTTCGTCCTTCCGGTCCCAGTCCGCTTCCGGCTGAGCCGGAGCGGCCGTGGGCCCCGATGC